>NZ_SGSW01000103.1:0-3715 GCF_004209125.1 Acinetobacter sp. WCHAc060033
GGCCAGCATTTCCTGCAGTTCACGATAGCTGATGCCATATTTACAATACCAACGAACAGCCCAAAGAATGATTTCACCTTGAAAGTGCCGACCATGGAAAGGATTCATATGCTGCACCTTTAGCTAAAACAGTCTTCAGCTTACCATTCGTGGTTATTTGCAACAGTGCCCCATGAGATGCCTGTATATCGCTTAAACTGTGTTTCAGAAAGCTTCTTTGAATCAATGTATTTCATCCGCAGATTATGCACGAATGCTAAGAAAATTAGAGTACAAATATCAATCAAAAAGGTGCTCGTTTTTTGATTTATGAAAGAGATCTATTATTCAATTATATCTTTTAATGATCAATAGAAAGCCTAGTTTCAAACACATTCTTCAGACACAAACAAATATGATCAAAATAGAGTGATTACTCTATAAAATAATAAAATCAATTACTTAAATCATATTTTATTTTAAAAAAAATACAAATGTGTATTAAAATATCCATTACTTACATTTTTTTGATTACAAAATATAATGAGTAAATTGCTTCCCATTTCATACATTTTTCATATATAAAAAGTCATACTATTTTTAAGGTTTTTCTAAATCACATTTTATACTTCATAGTTTTTAACATCATTATTAAAGGTGAACCATGCAAAAGAAGAAGCGCACCCCATTAGACGCACAACAGTCCCATCTTTGGATTATTGGTGGTGGTATCGCAGGTATGGCTGCTGCTGCATTTGCAATCCGTGATGCCAAAGTCCCTGCCAAAAATATCCATATTTTAGAAGAACTCGATATTTCAGGTGGTTCGATGGATGGTGGACATACACCGCATGCCGCGCAAGCTTGGGTAACACGTGGTGGGCGAATGCTGACCGATGAAACTTATTTGTGCCTATGGGACTTATTTTCCAGTATTCCATCTTTGGAAAATCCAGACATTTCGGTGCGTGAAGAATGTCGTGAGTTTAATGAAAAAGTGAAAACCCACGCCAATGCACGGTTGATTGATGCCGAACATGTCATTGCGGATGCAGCAAAGCTTGGTCTGAATACGCTACATCGTGCACAGATGCTGCGCCTATTAGCTTCAAAAGAAGAAAAAATTGGCAGTCGCCGCATTGATGAGTTTTTTGATGAAACCTTTTTTGAAACCAATTTCT
The DNA here is from genome assembly GCF_004209125.1 of Acinetobacter sp. WCHAc060033. Classification (NCBI taxonomy): domain Bacteria; kingdom Pseudomonadati; phylum Pseudomonadota; class Gammaproteobacteria; order Moraxellales; family Moraxellaceae; genus Acinetobacter; species Acinetobacter sp. WCHAc060033. The sequence continues at coordinate 1,161 of NZ_SGSW01000103.1, forward strand.
GGCGCATGTGGCGCACGACTTTCGCTTTTCAAAAATGGCACAGTGCAGCAGAGTTAAGACGCTATTTCTTGCGTTTTATTCAAGAATTGCCACGCATTCATACCTTAGCGGGTGTGAAACGTACCAAGTACAACCAATATGACTCGATGATTCTGCCCCTACAGCGTTGGTTAGTCGCACAAGGCGTCGATGTGCGTTTTGGACACTATGTCACAGATGCAGACTTCATTACCAATGCTGAAACTCAAGAACGCTACGCTTCACGCCTATATGTACAATTGCCTGAAGGCTCAGAGCAAATTAATCTGAAAGCCAATGATTTAGCTATTTTCACTTTAGGCTCTATTACAGCAGACTCACGTTATGGCGGTAATCATGACGTGCCTGCCCTTATTCGTAATCGAGAAGATCATGGCTGGACGCTTTGGGAAACGCTGGCACAAAAAGCCCCAGACTTTGGCCGTCCAATGACTTTTTATGGCAATGTCGATGAACATAAGTGGGAGTCTTTCACTCTGACCATGAAAGATGACGTGCTACTTAAACGTATTATTGACTATACAGGCAATGAACCAGGCACAGGCGCACTCATGACTTGGTATGAGTCGGGTTGGCATTTATCCATCGTGGTTCCTGCACAGCCACACTTTGCCGACTTACCTGAAGGTTTATATACCTTATGGGGCTACGGTTTCCAAATTGACCATATAGGCGATTACATCAAAAAACCAATGTCCGAAGCCACGGGGCAAGAAATCCTAACAGAACTGATTAAACAGCTCGGTTTTGACGACATTTTAGATCATGTTTTGGCAACGACTGATGTTACTACCGCCATGATGCCATACGCCTCTGCCCTATTCGCCTGCCGTAAACCGGGGGATCGTCCACAGGTAATTCCACAAGGCTCACAAAACTTTGCTTTCCTTGGACAGTTTGTGGAAATTGAAGATGACGTGGTCTTTACTGTGGAATATTCAGTTCGTGGGGCGATGCTTGCCATTTATGAATTTTTTGGGGTGGAACGTGAAATCCCTGAAATTTACAACGGTCTACTTGATCCCAAAGTGGGTTTAAAAGCTTTAGAAACAGTGTTCCACTAAGTTTTTAATATATAGCGATAAGAGCACCTTTATGTCGCCACTATTACATAGTTTAATTTAAGCAACGTTTGGATACACGAGTGTGGCAGGGATGCCACACGTTATCCATCATAATAGGGATGTTATGTATGGGTAACAAAGGCTTTTGCTTTCTTTTGGCTTATCAAAAGTAAGGGTATTGCCTACACAAACACCTTTTATACTTTATTGAAAGTTGAGGCCGTGTACGCACTGGTTTACCGTTAACATCAATATAAGGAATATAAAATGAAAGCAGCTCGTTTTTATGACCGAGGGGATATTCGAATTGAAGATATCCCTGAACCGAAAGTACTTCCAGGCACAGTTGGAATTCAAGTTGCGTGGTGTGGTATTTGCGGTACAGATTTACATGAATTCATGGAAGGTCCTATTTTTATTCCACCTTGTGGTCACCCACACCCAATTTCGGGAGAATCTGCACCTGTAACAATGGGACATGAATTTTCAGGCGTGGTTTATGCAGTTGGAGAGGGTGTAGATGATATCCAAATTGGGCAACATGTCGTAGTTGAACCCTACATCATTGCTGACGATGTGCCGACTGGCCCCAATGATAAGTATCATTTATCAAAAAATATGAACTTTATTGGTTTAGGCGGACGCGGTGGTGGTCTTTCTGAAAAAATTGCAGTTCAGCGGCGTTGGGTACATCCTATTTCAAATGATATTCCTTTAGACCAAGCAGCATTGATAGAACCTTTATCTGTCGGTCATCATGCCTATGTCAGAAGTGGCGCAAAAGCTGGCGATATCGCACTGGTTGGTGGAGCAGGCCCAATAGGCTTACTTTTATCTGCTATTTTAAAGGCTAAAGGTCTCACGGTCATCATTACTGAACTGAGTGCAAAACGTAAAGAAAAAGCGATAGAAGCGGGTGTTGCCGATTATGTACTAGACCCATCTAAGGTTGATGTAGTTGCTGAGGTAATGAAAATTACAGAAGACCGCGGTGTAGATGTCGCTTTTGAATGTAGTAGTGTCAATAAAGTCATGGATACACTCGTTGCAGCAATGAAACCAACTGGTGTAGTCGTTATCGTTTCTATTTGGAGCCATCCTGCCACAATTAATGTGCATAGTGTGGTGATGAAAGAGCTAGATATTCGTGGCACGATTGCTTATGTAAATGATCATCAGGAAACTATCCGTTTGGTTGAGCAAGGTAAGATTAATCTAGAACCTTTTATTACCCAACGGATTGCATTAGATGATCTTGTTTCTAAAGGCTTTGAAACATTGATTCATAATAATGAGTCTGCTGTAAAAATTATTGTTCATCCGTAGTAACGCCTAATTTGAACGACTAATTTGAATAAACTAGAAATAAACGGCTTTGTTGCACAAAGCTATTCTTGAAGGCTTCTTCAGTAATATAATTTCCAGATGAAGAAGCCTACACCTAAAATCTAT
>NZ_SGSW01000104.1:0-3460 GCF_004209125.1 Acinetobacter sp. WCHAc060033
ATTTAGCTAAAAGTATATCTCTAGCTAAGCTTTATAAAATGTGTATTCTTCTAATTGAATACCTATTTTAATTTTATTTAGATAATCAATCTAGTTAATCATTTCTCCTGCTTATTTTAATAACATAAAAAATATTAATTACACAATAGAAATTTAAAATAATTTATCAATTGATTATTTTAAAATGAAATAATTTATACCTTATTCACTAATCGTTCAGCTGTCGACTTAACCTCATACAACATTTGACCGAGCAAAATATCTCTATTTGTCATCGCGACTAAAACTAAGGGGTATTTTGGATGAGCAACTGATGTTAAAAGGGCTTTGCCATTTTCAGCATCTAAGGTAATTGTTTGACATCCAACAAGATTAATTTCTGAAGTAAAAGCAGTAACCATTGCTAAAATCGAACTACTGACTGCAGCAATTTTTCCAGAATTGCTAATATTTTTCTTATTCGCCAAAGCGATTTCAAAACCGTCAGAAGTACATAACATCACAAACTCTATTCCAGAGACAGAGTTTAACAAATGCCTAATTTGGTTTTCAGCAAATACTACAAAATCGTCTGGGACCTTCCGAGAATTATTTAAATCCAACATGTATATTTATGCCCCATAATTTAGTTCAATAATTCATCATTCTTAAAAAAATATATATAAATTTTATGTATTACATCTCTTGCAACCATAAAATTATTTGATTTGACTCACATTTTTAAAAACAATTCTAACCATTTTTATTCAGTTGTAAATATGTTTTTTTAAATAAAGTTCTTTTTTAATTTAAGTTCAATTTACAATTTAGCTTAAGTATAAAATTGTCACATCAAACACAACTAAAACTTATGATTTAATAATTCTAAATAAAATATTTACAATTATTTTTATAAAAATTTATCATTCGTTAAAATATTTCATCAATCAAATTAAATATTAAACGAGTATTATTTTAAAATTAAAAATACTTTGTTTTACATCAAAAATGTTGGCATGACAGATTATAGGTATATAAAACTTTACACTTTATTTTTTGATTTGATTAATTTTTCTAATTATATTGATTCTGTCCAGCTGCTGGATGCCAAAAATTAGTTTAACAAAGGTGAATCATAATGAATAAGTATATCGTTGCTCTAGGTCTCGCTGCTACTGTTGCTCTTGTAGGTTGTAACAAAGAAAAAGCACCAGAAACAGGTGCAACCACAGGTGAACACATTGAAAACGCGGCAACTCAAGCAGGTCATGATGTGGCTAATGCAACTCAAGACGCTGCAAATGCAACTGCACAAGCAGCCGACAATGCTGCAACAGCAACTGCGACAGCTGTAGATAATGCTGCAAATGCAACTGCGAATGCCGCTGATGCTACAATTGATGCTGCTAAAGATGCAACTGCAGCAACAGCGGGTGCTGTTGAACAAGGTGCTGCGGATGTTAAAGAAAAAGCTCAACAATAATTTCGATACCTTCAAAAAGCTCCTTTAATAGGAGCTTTTTTATATTTAATTTCAATTATTTAAATTTAATTGGCGTAAATTTGGCGTAAGCACTTACTCAGAGGGCTTTCACCACCGCATCATGCTTACTCTTGCACTCATTATATTTCGCAACTGTATCAACTGACCAAAGCAATAGAGTGCGCCCTGTCCCGTCTTCTAATTGTTGAAGTTCGGAGCAAGGCTCAAGTAAATTAGCTGGAATTGTCGGTGATAAGTGAGTTGAGTTGCTGCACGCCATCATCATCAAAACAAACATTGCTATAGATAGGCTTAGTAACGATCTTTTGCACTTCACGTGTAACTGTTTCGACTTTGACACGTTGCTCTGATTTAAGTTGCTCATAGTCTGCGCTCACTTTATTTACTTCATTTTGTTTTTTGATCAATGCTTGTTGTTGATCGTCTTTGAGTTTTTGAATCTTAGCTGTGCATTGAGATTCGGCTTGTTTGAGTTTTCCAGCTAAATGATTTGTATATGCAATTTGCCCAAGCCATAAAACAAAAAGGATCGCTATAGCGACCCAAGTTTTGAATTTCCAGATTAATTTTATTGTCATGCGGTGGCACTCCACTTTTTATAAGCATTTGCCAATTTCACGTCATAGCTATTTTTAGCGTACGCAACACCATTGTAACCACGCGCAAATGCCTTCCAGTCTTTATTCATCAACGCATTAACAAGATTATTCACTTTGATATAGCGACACATTGCTTCAAATTGTGATGCCTCATCCTTATACATTGCATTGATAAATGACTGTAAAGTCGGATAGTCGAGTGCTTTCCAGTGATAACCCATCACCTGACCTATGCCCCATGAGCATGATTCTAGTGCTGATGTCCGATCGTATTGAGACGCTGCGTTTAGACGACCATGTTGTGCAGTGTACAAGCCATAGTTACCTGCAGTTGTATTACATAGATCTGGCCGCTTGATCATCATTGTTTCTACAACTTTTGATTTGTTATTTGCAATCAAACGCTGTCGCATAACATGACGTTCAAATAAAATTACAGGCGTATTATCAGAGTTAAAACCAGAACCTTTGCACTCCACCTCAATGACAGCTCGAAGTGTTGCGACTTCAACACCAAGTGCTAGAGCCTGATTCTTAATTTGATCTGAGGTTAATTTTTTACTCATTTTACTTTCCTTTAGGCGTAAAAAAACCACCCGAAGGTGGTTCAAATGTTTTATAAATTTAGGTAGCTGACCAAAGATGGTAGTACTCTTGAATATCTTGATTTAGAAATTCGTCACGCTCAGGGTCATAGTGAAAAGCCTCACTTTCTAAAAGTTCAGCACGACCATTTAAAGCAAGGTATTTTTTTAAGAAAGTCTTAAATAATTCAACTCTTTCAGGAAATATACTTTCGCCACCCCATAAAATTGCACTCATTAATGAACCCTACTTAAAAACAACGAGAGCAAATTATACTAAGGATTAATACCTCACTCAACAATATTGCGATAAATGTCACATATTGCCAACATTTATTTACTTATGTCATCTTTTGCATTTTTAAGTTCTTTCACCACTTCGATAATCGTCTTCCCTTCCTGGCGATTAATAAAGTTGAATGTCCAACGAACAATGGCCCAACCCGGTAAACCACAGACGAAAAAGAATCCACCTAATGCAATTACCCCCCAGATATCTGTCACCCACTCATGTAAACCCCATCGTACAATGATGAAAGCACCACCTGTAAGACTTGAAACGACAGTACAAATTAAGCCTACTGCCCACTCCTGTGGTGAACGAGGGAAACGCATCATAATAACGACTGTTGCTACTGCTGCAATTGCGAGTGTTACTGCTATTGCAGCACCATAAAACTTTAAAAAAGCAGTGAGACTGCCTGTTGCGACTGGTTCCATTTACGTCAATATCCTTTAATTTTGGCAATAAAAAAGCACCCGATTGGGTGCTGTAAATGTTTATAAATCAGAGC
>NZ_SGSW01000105.1:0-3327 GCF_004209125.1 Acinetobacter sp. WCHAc060033
TAGTTTGTTTGCAGCTCAAGAAGGTGCAAGACTTTTTGTAGGGAAAGGTAAAGTAGAAATTCAAGCGCAGGGTGATGGTGCAGATTTGATTGCACGTAAAGGCATTCAAATTATTTCAACTGAGGACAAAATTGAGTTTAAGAGTCCAAAGGAAATTACCCTTACAGCAGGTGGTTCTCAACTGAAAATTAATGGTTCAGGTGTATTTGTGACAACGGGCGCTATGTTTGAAGTGAAGGCAGGGCAGCATTTGTTTAAGCCTGGACAATCAATAAATGTAAATTTACCATTTACACCAGAAAGTGGAATATATAGTAGACGATTTGATTTTATAAATTTATTTAATGCTGAAGATGAAAAAATCCAATATAAAATTATAAATAAGACTAAAAAAACAGAAAGTATAGGATGGTTAGATAAAGACTATAGAACAGCTAGATTTTATAGTATGGATAGGGATGATATTGAATTAATTCTATATAATAATAAAAATGAAAATAATAAATTAAAATTGTACGAAAAAAAAATTAGTTTAAATCAGATGTCTGAGGAGTGTATATGTTCTGCAGATGAAGGTGAGCATCTTTGTGATGATGTTGAGAATAAAGAACACACAGGATTGGATTGTGATGAAGAATTGGAAAAAGACTTTATAGGTTTTGGAAAATGAATAAAATTATTATTATATTAACTTTGCTATATAGTGGGTGTGTTTTTTCAAAGGATCTTGTTGGGAAATATGAGTATAACTGGATAGAAAGTGATTTATGTGATAATAAATTTGAAATAAAATATACTGAAAATTATAAAAAAGCACGATCTATTAAAAAAAAATTGGGGTTTTTAGATTATTCCAGAAATTGGGTATATAACAATGATTATTGTTTAATAGTGGAAAGTAATAATAAAAAATATGTTGTGCGGCGTCTATTAGATAATTCTGACACATCAGCACTTTATATAGTATTTTCAACTGATAACGCATATGGAGTATATGGGAGATATCTTGAAGGAGTATGGGTTGTTGATAAGGCTTTTTATAAAAAGGTAGATATTGAATTAATGGAAATTCTTGATTTTTATTTATTGAAAAATAGTTGGATGAAATAATGAGTAATGTTGCTCCCGTATTTGGTAAAAAATTTGAAAGTAATCGATTTGGATTCATCTGTGCATTATCAAGAAAAGAAAGCCATAGTGATTTAACTAAGGATGATTCATTTTATGAACCTTGGACTAGCAGAGAAAACAACGATGGAACGGATAATAGGGCGGCTAGAACAAGTAAGAATCAATTCAATTATATGGGATTGTTCCAATTTGGAGATGCAGCGTTAAAAACAATTGAATATAAAGATGATCAAGATAAGTGGACAGGTTTAGATGGTGCTTATACAGAAAGTGACTTTTTATCATCAAGAAGTATTCAAATTAAGGCTGTAAATAGGTTAATTGATAAAACATGTAAATTATTACGCAATAATAATATAAATGAATATTATGGAAAAATTATAAATAGAATAGAAGTTACAGAATCGGGTGCAATTGCTGCATGTCATTTATTGGGGTTGGGAGGTTTAGCTGCATTTTTAAATGTTGATAAATTGAAATATAATAAGAAAGGTGAGTTACATAAGCAGTATGATGGTAATAATATTCATGTTTCTGAATATTTGAAACTATTTAACTACTATGATTTAGAGTCATGCTGTCCAAGGAAGATATATGTAAGTTTTTATAAAGGAAGTATCCCTGTTGTTGGTGAAAAAGTAGTTGTAAAATCAAAATACAATGGAAAATTGATTAATGAAGAAATGAAAGTCGAGTATTTTACGGACTCGAATGGTTTGTTGCCAGTAATAATACGCCATCCTGGAGCAAAAATAAATATTAGTATTGGAGATATTGAGTGCGAAGAGATAATTCAAGATAAGGTTAATATACAAAAATGTACTTTCAAAATGGATGAGAATTTTAAAATACAAGAAAAATTAGAAAGTGATAATAAGCCAGAGAAAAAAGATGTAGTTAATAAGACTCCTCAAGAGAATAGAGGTGGGGATGAGTTAAAAGATAATCACGTGCTAACAAAAATTGTAAATTTCAATATTAAGATTGTTGATCCGGATAGTAATAATGGAATTCCTAATTTAAAATATTTTATTGTTTATAAAGGAAAAGCGAAAGCACATTTAACTGATAAATTAGGTTTAGATAAAAATATTAAAGCTGAGGAGGGCCAAGATTTAGAATTTAATATGAGAGGCCATGATGATGAGTTGCAACCTTTTTCTCATTTTAAGGTTTCAGCATCAATGGAAGGTCAAACAATTACAATTAAACTCCCTGTACATTCCTTTAAATTAAAAATGATTCATATAAATACTGGATCTCCAGTGGTAGGTTTAAAATTTCAAATTGAATATAGAGATGGAATTGAAACACGTATATCAGATAAGAATGGACTTATAGACGTTAGAATGTTGACAGGATTTGTATATAGGCTTGTTGCAGGAGATTTAAAGGGGAAATTTGTCAGATGTGTAAAAAGTACTCATGAACAAGTGTTTGAAGTAAGTGATAATTATATTAAGTATAGTGATAAATTGATTAATTCTTCCCTAAAAAAAATAGACAATAAAAAAGATAATTCAAATAAAAATCAAGAAGCATCTATTTTTAAAGTTGATTTAAATGCAATTGGGAAAATCTTTGAAAAACAAGTTAATGTATATAAACCAGAAATTAAAGACACACATACAGAAATGAATGGGAAACCGCTAACTGTAATTGGTGGTACTACGAAATCGAGTGATACTGTAAATTATATTATTTATCCAGATGGTTCGATATCCAGAGAGAACGGAAGTGCATTAGGATATGCAGCATTTTATTTTGTTATAGATGACACCCCTGAATTAATTGGTAAGAGTAAAATTTATGTGGCTGATACATGGGAAAAGAAAGGGGTTAAAGGCAAAGGAAAATCTTATCTAGTAAGCATTCGTGAAATTTTTGGGGATAATGCTATAAAATACAAGGCACGTTGGACAAAATCCTTGAGTAAGGTAAATATTGATATATATAATGATACAACTCAGCAATTGAGATTTTGGATGTCAATGAATGCTTTTGCTGCTTATATAGGTGCTGTTTGTGTAACTGGAGGAATTTCTCGCTATAGTGGGTTTAGCACGGTAGATGGGGGGCCTGGAGATAGTAAAGAGCATATAAATGGTAATGTGGGTGACTTAGGTTATATTAGAACTGATCTTAGAAATGATTTAGGGAATAAATTCCCAGACCCTACTTATGATCATGATGCGA
>NZ_SGSW01000106.1:0-3275 GCF_004209125.1 Acinetobacter sp. WCHAc060033
ATGCAGTATAAATACGTACAAATTAGTAGTTTTAAGAACCCAGTCCTCTTTAAGAGGCTGGGTTTTTCTATTCAATAATTAAAATTCTTATAATCGATAAGCCTATTGTAAAATTTTAAAAGATCGTCATAAGTCTTTTTATGTAGGCTGTTAGTTTTCTCAATTAAATCACTAATATTTCTATTAGCACTAATATTTACATCTAAAACTTTATCTTTAAATATTAGATGTTTATATGATTTCATGTCTTTGGATAAATCTTCATATAGCTTCTTATCATCTTCCAATATAAGTTCTTTGATTTCATGAAAATAACTATCAAAGCTCATTATTAGAGTAAGAAATGGATGATCATATAATTTCTCAGAAAGTTTCTGCATATTATCAAAAGCTATTGAATTTGGTGAATTTTTATATATCTCTATCCGATTTAAGAGGTCATCAATTAACGATGAGAAAGTGGTTAGTTCTAAACTTAAATTTGGTATTTCAGGTATTCTTTCTTTTGAATTATGACTCAATGCCTCTAGTCTTTTTTGAACTGTCCATTCTTGAAAAATATAAACAGCAATAAGAGCAGCAAAGATTGTACTGGCTATACCCATTAAATCTTTTATCAAACTAACATTAGAATCAGAAAATAATTTTGAGATTGTAAAAAAAACTATGATTAAAATAATTAAAATACAAGAGAGTTTTAGAATTCTCTCATTCAAACCCCGATAAATATTCATTTTAAAGAACCAATAAGATTTCAAATATAGATATAGTTTAGCCTAAGCTTAGCTAAGAAAAGATTGCCCAGAGCATCTAAAAATAAAGTCCGTGGAACATTCCATAAATTGACTATTTTGACAGCCAAAAGAACCCCAAAAGGGGCTGTTATCTGATATGGCTTATTTGCTATCACTTTATCAGGCCTTTTTTCTTTCTTCTGTAGTATGTTGCCTGCCCAATTCCAAGTGCTTCCCATGGCTTCATAGATCGTTCAGAATCAGCTTTAGCACCACGTTTTGATTTAGCACCACCTTTTGCCCCTTGTTTCGCCTGCCATGCACTAAAGCCCTCTATTGAAAAGCGTTGCCACACCCATTTAGCAATGCTTTTCGAGATTTGTTTTATCTCTCCGTACTGCAACGGTTCGGGAAATTGCTCATTCTCTTTCATAACATGCTCTAAAACCGCTTTAAACCACCCCTCATAGCTCATTTTAGACTCAAGGTAGGGTAACACTGCCTTGTAGGCCCAAAACCGCGTTAAATCAAAAATGGTGCAGTTTCTGCCTAGTCCTTGGATACGGTCCTCAGCTGTTGGCTTGTTATTTAGATTTACAAAGTCTGCTAGATAATCAAGTGAATAGGTCTGATCACTCCAAAAAACAACGTCCCAGTGCTTGTTTAAGGGGTTTTTTGTAATTAAGCGGCTATAGCTTGTATCAGAACCTAATTTTTTGGCGTATGCCGCCTGAATCGCACTTGCATAGCGAATAGGCTTAATACTGGCAATTTCAGTGGTCGGAAATGGGGTTTCAAGCTTGTAGCAGATATGGCAATGGCCATTTTTAGGATTTCGAGCAGTCCAGTACGGTACTGGTAAATTTTCAATGTGCCACGCAAGCACAGAATCGGCATGATCTAAATCAAAGAACAGGTAATTAACCATGCAAGGCTGATTGCCCTGAATGTATCTGCGTTTTATCGCTTCTCGCTTGGGTAAGATATCCAAGCCACGATCTAAATATTCAGCACAATATGGCTTATGAGCTAAATCATCATAAAAAATATCGAGTTGGTGAACAGGCACAGCCATTGTTCAAGTCCTTTATCTCTTGTTTTTGTGGACTCAACTAGCTACAATTAGGATTCAAGATAATTGGTGTTGCTAGTTGAGTTTATTCTCATAAAGTCACCGAAAGAAAGCCCGACGCCACATCGGGTTTTTTTTCGCCTAAATAAAAGTGTACAGTAAAGTTACACTATTGTTAAGTCACTAATTTTTCAAGTAAAACCATATACCACAAATACACTTTTCACTGTTCTAAATGATTTAATTTCTATGTTGTTTTAAATCCCTATAGAAATTTTCATGACTTCCCAATTTGAGTAAATATAACGTTATTACAGTGTTATCTACTTCATCAACTGAATATGCCAATAATACAGGCTGTTTATTCATCTTAAATTTGTAGACATTTACACCCAAAAGATCACCTTTTTTATCATCTCCAATATTTGGATTTTCACAAATCTGCTTAATAGCTTCATCAAGGTCTTTTTTATCTTGCTTCGTTATTTTTTTAACTGCACGTTCAAATAGAGGGGTTTGTCTAATTTCCATTAGTTCACCCAAAACTGTACGGTGTAGTCATACCAGACTTTGCTTGTGCCATACCCAATAAAATGTCAGTGATATCGTCATAAGTTAAGTCGGGGTTATCTTGCGCAATTTTTCCAATTTTCGCCCAATATTCAACTTGTTTCGTTGCACTTCGGCTTTCTGCTTTCCCGTATGTTTTAGCTTGATCAACAATATCGTTATCAATTTTAACAGCCGTTGAAGTCATGATCTTGTCCTCATATAGTGATATATAAATAATAATCACGATAGAAGCAAAATACAACCTTATGCAACTTTTTAAAACCAAATAATCACCTATCAATAACCGCCATCATCTTCAAAAAAATCGGCAATCTCATCATCTGTGATTACTTTTACAGTCGGTAGTACAAGACTGGTTTCAATTAATCTTTCTATATTTAAATCATCTTCTGTTATTTGCATCACATCTCACTCAACCGTTTAAATGTTTTTTGATGATGGATTAAAATCTTTTTCGTCAGTAATCTGATAATTTTCTCGCCTTCTTTCCCTGTCAGATCAAGCTCTTTGATGGGTCTAATCTTGGGACGATCAACAATTTCAACGCCATATTTTTTCATTCTAGATATTCCTAAAAATAATAGAATTTCAAACCAAGAAAAATGGCTGAAAGTATTGCGGTTACTACAATCCCACCGACTTTATTGCCTAGGCTATTCTTTGAAAAAAGGAAGAATCCGATTCCAACCAACATAAAAAAACCAACAAACAAAGAGATTCGGGCTTGTGATGGCTCACTTTTAAATATTGCACCCATAGCTAATTCGAAAAAAATCGCCATGGCAAAAAAAACAGTGAAAGCCAAGCCTGCCACAATAAAACTAGTTTTAAAATCTTTAAAAAACACATCGCTTTTCTGCATAAAAACTTACTTCTCAATTAACAATTGTAAAAAC
>NZ_SGSW01000107.1:0-3229 GCF_004209125.1 Acinetobacter sp. WCHAc060033
ATTTAAAAGCTGGCGATGACTTACTCTCACATGGGTAACCCCACACTACCATCAGCGCTAAGAGGTTTCACTTCTGAGTTCGGGAAGGGATCAGGTGGTTCACTCTTGCTATTGTCGCCAGCAAACTGTTTATGATTAATCACTTGGTCTTATTTAACTGTATTTACAGTGTGTGCCTAGCTTTGGTCAAAAGAGTTATTAACAGGTATATCTGAGTTGGTAATTGTATCTAGCTTTTGAACTAAATCAAGGTCAATCATTACTGATTGTTTGGTTTTAAATCGATTGATGCATACAACACAACTGTTTGGGTGTTGTATAGTCAAGCCTCACGAGCAATTAGTATTGGTCAGCTTCACATGTCACCATGCTTCCACATCCAACCTATCAACGTCGTAGTCTTCAACGGCTCTTTAGAGGACATAAAGTCCTAGGGAAATCTTATCTTGAGGTAGGCTTCCCGCTTAGATGCTTTCAGCGGTTATCCCTTCCGAACATAGCTACCCGGCGATGCGACTGGCGTCACAACCGGTACACCAGAGGTTCGTCCACTCTGGTCCTCTCGTACTAGGAGCAGATCCTCTCAAATTTCCAACGCCCACGGTAGATAGGGACCGAACTGTCTCACGACGTTCTAAACCCAGCTCGCGTACCTCTTTAAATGGCGAACAGCCATACCCTTGGGACCTGCTTCAGCCCCAGGATGAGATGAGCCGACATCGAGGTGCCAAACACCGCCGTCGATATGAACTCTTGGGCGGTATCAGCCTGTTATCCCCAGAGTACCTTTTATCCGTTGAGCGATGGCCCTTCCATACAGAACCACCGGATCACTAAGACCTACTTTCGTACCTGCTCGACTTGTGGGTCTCGCAGTTAAGCGCGCTTTTGCCTTTATACTCTACGCGTGATTTCCGACCACGCTGAGCGCACCTTCGTACTCCTCCGTTACTCTTTAGGAGGAGACCGCCCCAGTCAAACTACCCACCAGACATGGTCCTCGTCCCGGATAACGGGACAGAGTTAGAACCTCAATATTACCAGGGTGGTATTTCAAGGACGGCTCCATGGCAACTAGCGTCGCCACTTCAAAGCCTCCCACCTATCCTACACAAGTAAGATCAAAGTTCAATGTCAAGCTGCAGTAAAGGTTCACGGGGTCTTTCCGTCTAGCCGCGGGTACACCGCATCTTCACGGCGATTTCGATTTCACTGAGCCTCTGCTGGAGACAGCGCCCCCATCATTATGCCATTCGTGCAGGTCGGAACTTACCCGACAAGGAATTTCGCTACCTTAGGACCGTTATAGTTACGGCCGCCGTTTACTGGGGCTTCGATCAAGAGCTTCGCTTACGCTAACCCCATCAATTAACCTTCCAGCACCGGGCAGGCATCACACCCTATACGTCCACTTTCGTGTTTGCAGAGTGCTATGTTTTTAATAAACAGTTGCAGGGGCCTGGTTTCTGTGGCTGTCGTCAGCTCAGGAAGCAAGTTCCATCACCAACAACAGCGTACCTTCTCCCGAAGTTACGGTACCATTTTGCCTAGTTCCTTCAGCAGAGTTCTCTCAAGCGCTTTGGTCTACTCGACCTGACCACCTGTGTCGGTTTCGGGTACGATTCCTGTGTAACTGAAGCTTAGAGACTTTTCTTGGAAGTATGGTATCAGCCACTTCGCTAGTAAACTAGCTTGCTATCAGTTCTCAGCATAGAGCACCCCGGATTTGCCTAAGATGCATGCCTACTACCTTTCACCTGGACAACCAACGCCAGGCTGACTTAACCTTCTCCGTCCTCTCATCGCATTACACAGAAGTATTGGAATATTAACCAATTTCCCATCGACTACGCCTCTCGGCCTCGCCTTAGGGGTCGACTCACCCAGCCCCGATTAACGTTGGACTGGAACCCTTGGTCTTTCAGCGAACGGGTTTTTCACCCGTTTTGTCGTTACTCACGTCAGCATTCGCACTTCTGATACCTCCAGCATGCTTCTCAACACACCTTCATCGGCTTACAGAACGCTCCCCTACCACTTACACTTACGTGTAAATCCGCAGCTTCGGTACTATATTTTAGCCCCGTTACATCTTCCGCGCAGGCCGACTCGACTAGTGAGCTATTACGCTTTCTTTAAAGGGTGGCTGCTTCTAAGCCAACCTCCTAGCTGTCTATGCCTTCCCACATCGTTTCCCACTTAATATAGATTTTGGGACCTTAGCTGGCGGTCTGGATTGTTTTCCTCTTGACTACGGACGTTAGCACCCGCAGTCTGTCTCCCGGATAGTACTCATTGGTATTCGGAGTTTGCATCGGTTTGGTAAGTCGGGATGACCCCCTAGCCGAAACAGTGCTCTACCCCCAATGGTATTCGTCCGAGGCGCTACCTAAATAGCTTTCGGGGAGAACCAGCTATCACCGAGTTTGATTAGCCTTTCACCCCTATCCACAAGTCATCCCCTGGCTTTTCAACGACAGTGGGTTCGGTCCTCCAGTTAGTGTTACCCAACCTTCAACCTGCTCATGGATAGATCACCCGGTTTCGGGTCTATACCCAGCAACTATGCGCCCTATTAAGACTCGATTTCTCTACGGCTCCCCTATACGGTTAACCTTGCTACTGAATATAAGTCGCTGACCCATTATACAAAAGGTACGCAGTCACCGAACAAGTCGGCTCCCACTGCTTGTATGCATGCGGTTTCAGGATCTATTTCACTCCCCTCACAGGGGTTCTTTTCGCCTTTCCCTCACGGTACTGGTTCACTATCGGTCAGTCAGGAGTATTTAGCCTTGGAGGATGGTCCCCCCATATTCAGACAAGGTTTCACGTGCCTCGCCCTACTCGTCATCATTATATGTGCCCTTTCGTGTACGGGACTATCACCCTCTACGGTAGCACTTCCCAGAGCTTTCCGCTAAAACACATATAACTTAATGGGCTGATCCCCGTTCGCTCGCCGCTACTGAGGGAATCTCAATTGATTTCTTTTCCTAAGGGTACTGAGATGTTTCACTTCCCCTCGTTTGCCTCGTAACACTATGTATTCATGTTACGATACCTATCTTATGATAAGTGGGTTCCCCCATTCAGAAATCTCCGGATCACAGGATATTTGCCGCCTCCCCGAAGCTTATCGCAGGCTATTACGTCTTTCATCGCCTCTGACTGCCAAGGCATCCACCACATGCACTTAATTACTTGACTATACAACCCCAAACAGTCG
>NZ_SGSW01000108.1:0-3145 GCF_004209125.1 Acinetobacter sp. WCHAc060033
ATTAAATACATTTAAAATACATCTTATGCGGTTGCATGAATGATTAAACGGTTGAGACATTAAATAAAGAACCGATCCAACTTGAGAAAATCATTGCGAGAATGCCCCAAACTGCAACACGTAAACTACCTTTGAGCATGGATGTCCCTGCGAAATAACTAGATAATGCACCTAAAAATGCTAAAGAAAGTATTCCGACGACGAGTACAATTTTACTCAGATAAATTTCTGGGCTAAATAGTATGGCGAGTGTGGGTAAAAGTGCCCCAACTGAAAATGAAAGGGCGGAAGATGCTGCGGCTTGAATTGGTTTGGCAGTGGTCATTTCATTGATTCCAATCTCATCTCTGGCATGTGCTTCTAAAGCATCTTTTGCTGAGAGTTGGATTGCAACTTGGTGTGCAAGTTCAGGATCTAAACCACGATGTATATAGATCTGGGTGAGCTCTTTAAGCTCTAAATGTGGATTTTTTTCGAGTTCTCGAGCTTCAATTTTTAGATCAGCTTCTTCAATATCAGATTGAGATTTAACTGAAATATATTCACCAGCAGCCATTGAAGTTGCACCAGAAATTAAGCCTGCAATACAGGTAATTAAAAGGGTGTGACTTGAAGCACCACTGGCTGCCATACCCATCACTAAGCTGGTGACAGAAATGATGCCATCGTTTGCACCTAAAACGGCTGCTCTTAACCAACCTGTACGTTGTATAAAGTGTTGTTCTAAATGATGAGAATGCGACATAGTGATAACTCAGTCATGTTTTAAGAATATTTAGAACTAAGTATATGATAAAAATTATGATAAAAATAAAAAAGCTCCTATTAAAAGTGCATTTTTTGAAAATGCACTTTTTAAAACGCTTGGTTTTATAATCTTTAAAATCATAAACTTATTCCAATAAATGAATCTCAATAGCATTGTGTTTATCTATTTTGTTTTAATATTTTTGGACATTTTTAGTGTTTTGGTTATATTTTACGTTAAAATGTTCAACCAATTACGCCAAGTTTACGCCCAAAATGAAGCTTCCAAAACCTAGAAAACGCGGTGAATCTTATCGAATTGAGCTCATGTTTAATGGTACAAGAATAAGCGCAACGCGAGATACTGAAAAAGAATGTGAGCAATGGGCGATGCTCAAGTTGCTCGAATTAAAAACAAATCAGCATCTCAAGGAGGATATCAAACAACATTATCCTTTTTCCGCATTAATGTCTAAATATTATGAAGAAGTTGGTAAATCCCTTAAGTCAAAAAGATTCATTAAAATATCAATTAACCAATTTATCAAAACCTATCCAATTCTGGCTGAAACATCAATTCATGATATTACGCCACAAATACTTACTGATTGGCGTAATTCAAGATTAAAGAAAGTTAGCTCAGCCTCTGTGTTGAGGGATATTTCTTTATTTTCAGCAATCTTTTCTTATGCTCAGAAAGAATTATTTTTGATTGATAAAAATCCTTTCTCGCTAGTATCTAAACCATCCCAACCCAAAGCAAGAAATAGGCGAATCAGTGAAGAAGAAATAGCTTTAATTCTTGATGCTCATGATTATCAAATTGGACAAGTACCATCAAAACAAGAGCATTTTATTGCATGGGTATTTTTATTCGCAATTGAAACAACAATGAGACAGGGTGAGATACTTTCGATCAAGCGATCAGATATTTATGAGGACTATATTCATTTACCAATGACTAAAAATGGAGATGCTAGAGACGTTCCTTTATTAGACAGCGCAAAAGAACTCTTAAAGCTCATTCCCAACAATGGATCTGAAAAGCTATTAGATATAAGTAGTACAACTTTTCAGAATATGTTTGGAAATAGAATAAGGAAAATCGGATTAACTGACTTCCATTTTCACGACACAAGGCATGAGGGAATAACAAGGATGGTGAGAAAAAGAAAAATTCCAGTTGAAATGTTGGCAAAGATTACAGGGCATAAAACTATTGGTATTTTGATTAATACTTACTACAACCCAACAGCCACAGAAATAAGCAAAATGCTAAACGAGTCTAATTGACTCGTTTAGCACCACGTTTACTTTTAGGATTTTGACTCAAGATTGCCATCGCTGTTTTGGAGTCGTACAAAAACTTTCCATCTGATCCTTGATTAAAACCATCCAATCTTTTAATGATTGTTGTTTTTGCCATCCCGTACTTCTCAACAAGCCATGCTACGGACACAAGAGTGGGTATTTTTTCCATTTCCAAGCCAACAATCTCACCACCAAATGCACTTTGACCAAGCATCACTTGAGGAGGTGTATCGCTTTCAACAGTAATAAGATATTTAAATGACCCCATCAACCTTCCTCCTTTTCTTCAAAATACGGTCTTTGCTCAACCCAAAATGCTTGTTTTTCTGCCAGTGTTGGCTTTTTTTGAATATCCATTACGCCACATCACTCTTAACACCAACCATTTGACTTGGCGGTACAGGCATTGTGTCGAAAACAGGTCTCCACAAGTGCAAACAATTTGGGTGATTATTTACATACTCTGATTTCGCTGGGTGATACTGAATAACACAAGCGTCATCTGACCAAAACAGTGACTTAATAAAGCACATTTCTTCCCAAGTTGGGCATCGTGTTGGAAGTGAAACACTTACATGCTCCCAACCCATTTGATCAATCGCAATAACTGTAAACACATGCTTTTTGGTTTTAACCCAAAATGCGCCATTATTTCCAATGCTTGCTTCACTACCAAGCAAGCCATTTTTTATTCTGAATTTTTCAGGTACTTTAAACATTTTCACACCCAATCTTCTATTAAAATAAATAATTACCGTTAAATTTGTGCCTATTCTTCTACTCAGATAAAAGAATAGGCGGTATCTAGATTTACGAAACTGTTGGCGAAGCTTGGTTTTCAAGCTCAAAGCGACGAGCTTTTACATAACTCATTAATTTCGGCTGAATATCAGGATGACGGCTTGAAACATCAATTTCCAACGCATCTAAGGCTGTAAGATTGGGAGCAGTTTGAATTAGGACCATTAATGAAGGTGGCTCTGATACTTGTGGGGCATCAGTATTTAATTCATTTAAACGTTTGGTGATAGCAGACATTAGAGGTTTGCGCTGTTCTTCAGTCCACTCAACTGTGTATTTATAAAGT
>NZ_SGSW01000109.1:0-3109 GCF_004209125.1 Acinetobacter sp. WCHAc060033
TTGCAGTATAAAAACGTACAAATTAGCGGTTTTTAAGAACCCAGTCCTCTTTAAGAGGCTGGGTTTTTCCAATCAATAACTAAAATTCATTTAATTGCTCACCATTTGCGCTCTAAGCAACTTTTAAACACATGATGTAGGGTAGGTTAAAAAAAAATAAAAAGCCCTATACAGCCGCTTTTTTTGCGTTTAATCGCCATCTTTAACGAGTGTCTACGAGTGACACAAAGAAAATTCGCTTATTCCCCTCTCTGAAAAACCGCTTTTGCTTTTTTTAAATTACTGGAGATAGTTTTTAGCGAGTGTCTACGAGCGACACATTGAAGCTTTTGCTTTTCAAAAAGTATGAGCATAGCGAATACATTATCAGTGCTTTTGACTTTGCTTTTGCTCTTGAAACGACACGAGCGAAGCGAGTGCCATAGCCTTTGATTTTTATTCTTTTGGGCTTTTAATATATTTTAAAGCTTTTAAATACTTTTAGACTGGATGAAATCCGCACAGGGCTTGGGATACAGCTAGTATATGACACCAAATTCTATTAGATAAAGCACCAAATTCTATTAGATAAAGCACCAAATTCTATTAAATAAAACACCAAATTCTATTGATTTAACACCATAAATAAAATATGGTGCTAAATATAATAATGCAATTGTATTTTTAATATGAAAAATGAATTAATAGTTAAAGATAATGCTCTGATTAATGCTAGCTACAATCTTGAGTTAACCGAACAAAGGCTCATTTTATTAGCGATCATGTCTGCAAGAGAATCTGGACTAGGTATTACAGCGGACAGTACAATTGAAATACATGCAAAAGAGTATGCCGACAGATTTAACGTAACAATTGATGCTGCATATAAAGCTCTTAAAGAAGCAGCTAATACTCTTTTTGAAAGAAAATTTTACTATACAAAACAAGTACATGATTACCCGCAACTAAAAATATATATGTTTAAATCTCGTTGGGTTAGTCGGATTGCATATGCCGATGATTTTGCAACACTAGCAATTACTTTTGCTCCAGATGTAGTACCACTGATTACTCGACTAGAAGAACGGTTTACATACTACCAATTCAAGCAGATAGCTCAGCTCACCAGTAAATATGCAATTCGCTTGTATGAATTACTGATTGCATGGCGTGAGATTGGTAAAATGCCACTTATTGAATTGTCTGATTTTCGGAAAAAAATAGGTGTTGAACCTGATGAATATCAAAGAATGGAGTTATTTAAAAGGCGTGTATTAGAACCGGCAATTAAACAAATTAACGGACACACTGATATAACTGTGTCGTATGATCAACATAAAAAAGGACGTACTATTTCAGGCTTTTCATTTAGATTTAAACAGAAGCAACAGCCTAAAATTGAAAAACTGATTGATCCAAAGCGCGACACTAATACTCCTGATTTTTTTATCCAAATGACCGATGCACAGCGCCATCTATTTGCAAATAAAATGTCTGAAATTCCCGAAATGTCTAAGTATTCACAAGGAACCGAAAGCTACCAACAGTTTGCTATTCGTATTGCAGATATGCTTTTACAACCTGAAAAATTTAGGGAACTTTATCCAATCTTAGAAAAAGCTGGATTTAAGAGATAAAAAACAATGAATAAAAATACTTTTATCAAAAAATTCTTAGAAACTTATGTAAATACAACCACAAATCACCCTGATGAATCATACGACCACATAGATTTTGATGTAATGATTAGTCCCAAATATGAAAATAGAAGCTGTATTGCTGTATTTTCAGGTGATCATGGAATATTCCCGATTATTTTAGAAATAACAGATAACCCATACCATATGGAACTTGGATATATTGATGTCTTTCTAATTTCAAATAAGCCAGTCAGAAGAAGTAAAAAGCAACGTGACTTATTGAAGTTAATTATGAAATATCTACAAGAAAATAGTTTGCTGAAATTTAGTCATGACTAAATTTTCAAGAAATTTGTTGTGATGTATGTAAAACCCTCAAAATACGCACATTTTCAGTAATGTCATACACCACAACATAGTGAGGATGAACAACTAACTCTCTTGTTCCTTTTTTCTGTCCAGTTCTCCCCATGAGATTATTATGAGCAAGCAAACTAACTTTTTCCCGAATTAAATCATCCAATTCAATTGCAGCAATTGGATTTCTTTCATCAAGATAATCATAAATTCTTTCACGATCTTGTTCTGCATCTACGGTCCAAAGAATCTTCATTATTTATTAGCAGCCAATCGTGCCAAGGTTGCAGCTCGTTTTGCTGCGAACTTTGCTTCTACGTCCTCATGCGAAATAAGATTTCCTGCATTCGCTTGGTCTAAGCCAATTTGGACTTGTTGTTGAAACCATGCATCATAAGATGCGGCTTCCTGTTGCTGTTTGACAAAATCACGCATGAAATCACGTAATAATTGCGCTCCACTACGATCAAGACTTTTAGCAAAACTAGAAAAATCTTGTTTTAACGATTCCTCGACTCGGAATGTGAAAGTTGCTTCAGACATGGTATCCACTCCAATGTGTTACATTTGAAATCTAATATAACACAAAGTGAATTAATTGGTTGAGATACCAATCTCAATAACCTTTTCTGTATCCATCACATATCAGCCAACCGTTTAAAGGTTTTTTCATGTCGGATTAGAATCTTTTTGGTCAGTAATCTGACAAGTTTTTCGCCCTCTATCCCTGTCAAATCAAGCTCTTTGATGGGTTTAATCTTGGGACGATCAACAATTTCAACGCCATATTTTTTCATTCTATATATTCCTAAAAATAATAGAATTTCAAACTAAGAAAAACGGCTGAAAGTATTGCTGTTACTACAATACCGCCGACTTTATTGCCTAGGCTATTCTTTGAAAAAAGGAAGAATCCCACTCCAACCAACATGAAAAAACCAACAAACAAAGAAATTCTGGCTTGAGATGGCTCAATTTTTAATATTGCGCCCATAGCTAATTCAAAAAAAATCGCCATGGCAAAAAAGACCGTGAAAGCCAAGCCAGCAACAATAAAACTGGTTTTAAAATCTTTAAAAAACACATCGCTTTTCTGCATAAAAACTTACTTCTCAATTAACAATTGTAAAAAT
>NZ_SGSW01000011.1:0-112198 GCF_004209125.1 Acinetobacter sp. WCHAc060033
CTTATTACGTTCAAACTTAGCCTTAGCCATTTGTTCTTCCTCGTTTATGTCGAACACGAGTTAAACAACTCAGCATCGACAGTCGTCTAAAAAACTAGACACCTAATACTTGAAAAGCAGACTAATAAGCCTGCTTTTGGAATCTTTTGCGAATAATCGCTAAACTGTAATCTGGAGCTCTTATCGAGATTTGAACTCGAGACCTCTCCCTTACCAAGGGAGTGCTCTACCACTGAGCTATAAGAGCAAAATCATCTTCGATGGAGCGGGAGACGAGGGTCGAACTCGCGACATGTAGCTTGGAAGGCTACCGCTCTACCAACTGAGCTACTCCCGCTTAATGTTGGTAATTACCACTTATCGAAGTGAAGTAATGGTGGTGAGAGAAGGATTCGAACCTTCGAAACTTTCGTGGCAGAGTTACAGTCTGCTCCCTTTGACCGCTCGGGAATCTCACCATTTACACTTACTTTCAGTGTTGTTCTTTTTACTACACGCTTGAAACTTTAAGATGGTGCCGGCACACGGATTCGAACTGTGGACCTACTGATTACAAGTCAGTTGCTCTACCAACTGAGCTATGCCGGCGTTTCTTTTGTTTCGTACGTTTCGTATCGGAACGGTGTGCAGTTTAGCAAAACTCTGAATCCTTGCAAGTGTTTTTTTAAAAAAAACTATCAAAAACTCATAAAATCAATCCGTTTGACGATAATTCAACCGCTTTGATCACTGCGCGAGCTTTTATTTGGGTTTCATTCCACTCAGATTCAGGATTTGAGTCGGCAACAAGCCCTGCACCAGCCTGTACATAGACTTTATTTTCACGAATGACACAGGTACGAATCGCAATCGACATGTCCATTTCACCATGCCAGCCTAAATAACCAACAGCTCCACCAAAAATACCGCGTTTTACAGGTTCAACTTCATCAATAATTTCCATCGCACGAATTTTTGGTGCACCTGAAAGTGTTCCCGCAGGGAATGTTGCTTTAAAAACATCCAAAGCATCAACATCATCACGCACTTCACCTTGCACATTGGACACAATATGCATGACATGCGAATAACGTTCGATCACCATTTGATCAGTCACTTGAACTTTACCAATTTTTGAGATGCGACCGACATCATTTCGACCTAAGTCAATCAACATTAAATGCTCTGCAATTTCTTTTTCATCTGAAAGCAAATCTTTTTCGAGCGCCAAATCTTCTTCTTTGGTTTTCCCGCGCGGGCGCGTGCCTGCAAGCGGACGCACAGTCGCAATGCCATTTTCCAGACGTGAAAGAATCTCTGGTGATGAGCCTACAATGTGAAATGGCTTTTGATCTGAAATGGTTTGACCTTGCACCAAGAATAAATAAGGCGATGGATTGAGGTGACGTAAGGCACGATAGACTTGCAATGGCTCACCATCAAAATCAGATACCATACGATGCCCTGGCACGACTTGCATCACATCCCCAGCACGGATGTATTCTTTGACTGTTTCAATTGAGGTGAGATAATTTTCTTTACCTGTGAGTGATTCAAAATGTGGCGCTGTATGCTTCTGCGCCACCAAACTGATTGGTGTCGCCAACAGAGCTTCAATTTGATCTAATTGTTGCTGTGCTTTTGCATAAGCATCTGAATCTTGAATATCCGCATGTACAATAAGAAATAGCGTATCTTTTAAATTATCAAAAACGATCACTGTTTTAGACAGCATCATCCATAAATCTGGTAAGCCCACAGGATCGGCTTCAGGCACATTTTTTAAACGTGGCTCGATATAGCGTACTGAGTCATAACCAAAGTAACCCACTAGCCCACCTGTAAAGCTTGGCAATGCTGGTAAATCTGCTTGTGTAGGTACTTTAAACTGCGCTTGGAAATCACGAATGAACTGAAATGGGTCACTACAATCCTGTGTTGCAACCTGTCCATCTGGTGATTGAATGGTGAGTTGCCCAGCATTACACGAGAAAACCGTTGATTCGCCCAATCCAATAATAGAATAGCGCGCCCAATTTTCCCCACCTTCAACTGATTCAAATAAATAAGCTTGTTGATGTTCTTTCAATCGTGCAAATACAGATAATGGTGTATCTGTATCTGCCAATCGCTGGCGATAGACTGGAATTAAGTTATAGCCAGCAGATTTTAATTGTTCAAATTGCGCTAAAGTTGTCATGAGGAATTCTCTCTATTTTCGATATTACTAAGTTTGATTGCGATAGATCTAACTTAGTGACGCCATCGAAAAGCAGTTTTGCTGTTCATTCCTCTTTCCTTTTCTCACAACTTATTTAAAAACTTAATCCAAAAATTAATTTACACAGCCAATTCAAGCCAAAAGTTCAGCCAAATTATCGACCACTTGCTGCGGTTGGCATAAATGAATGTCTTCACCATGATTATAACCATAGCTGACCACAATACAATCAACCTCTGCACGGCGCGCTGCCTCAACATCATTACTTGAATCACCCACCATGAGGGTTTTTTCTTTGCTCGATTGATAATGCTCTACACAATAGTTCAACTGAATCGGGTCAGGTTTACGCTTTTCAAAACGATCACCACCAATCACATCGGCAAAATAGTGATCCATGTTTAAAACTTCTAGAATTTTTCGAGCAGGCTGTTCTGGCTTGTTGGTCACACAGATTAATTTTTTATTATTTTTAATTCCCCAGTCCAAGAATTCTAAAATCCCATCAAATGGACGGGTATCTACACAAGGTTCAGCATTGTAAATTTCTAAAAAAGTATCTAAGAGCTGTTGATGCAAAACTGGATCAACCTCACCTTTTAAATACTTCAAGGTACTTTCACAAAATAATGAGGTGCCTTTACCAATCCAAACACGCACTTGTGCTTCTGTGACCAAAGGTAAATCTAAACGCGCTAGACTCAAATTCATCGCACGATATAAATCAAAAGCAGAATCGACCAATGTTCCATCCAAATCAAATAAAATTAAGTCGCGTTGGGCCAATTTTGCTACATTCATGATTTACACCCCGTATTTATTCACATTCAAAAAAATCAAAGTACAGACAACAAAGGCATGCGATTGCATGCCTTGAGTGTATCGCATTCAAAACTTATTTAAAGAATAGCCATGCAATAATTGCCAAAATAACCAAGGCAATAATGGTATATAAACCCAACATTGCATTTTTTTGGGTAGTCACTTCTTCTTTTGCACATTCATCTGAAGTTTTAATATCACATGCTTCTGGTATTGGCGTAGCATGAATATCAACATTCGCAGGGATTGGTGCTGGTTTTGGCACCCCCATACCTGTTGGCATTCCGTCTTTTGAAACCTGAACATTTGCATCACGTGCAGAAAGTTCTGGCATACCTTGCTCATTCATTTGTTGAGCAGGTGTTTTTTCAACAGGTGCTTGTTGAACCTCAGCAGTTGCAATCGCTTCTGACGGCTGTTGAATTGACTGTTCAACTGGCGTCGAAACTGGCTCGACTTCAATCTCTGGTACTTCTGTTCCTACAACATTTTCAACAGGTTTTGCAGGAGCAAGCACACTAAACTTAATACTGGCAAATTGAACAATATCACCATCCATCAACAGCTTATCTTGATCGATACGAATATCGTTCACAAAAGTGCCATTGGATGATTTTAAATCTTGAACCCAAAGCGCCTTGTCTTTAAGCAAAAATGCAGCATGACGACGTGAAATTTCAGCAGCTTGTAATTGAAGATCGGCATCTTGGTGACGTCCAACCAACATATCACGGTCAACCGTAACTTCCTGCCCTTCAAGTTCACCTGTAATCGCTTGTAGTTTCCAAGTCATGATATTTTCTCATTTCCAATTCATTTCTAGTTTAGCACGACGCATTCATCCGTCCACTGTCTAGGGTCAAATAATACGCATCACATAGTCTGGAGCTTTATTTGTAAATAGTAAAAAGCTACACCGCTTGAGAGTTAAGCCCACTATGAACCTTTTGATTGTTGCCTAATAATATTGCTCGGTTCTTCAGCAACAGGTGTGGTGATAGCCCCTTGAGGTGTTGATTTTGTCACACCACCTGATGGTACTTTCTGATACTGGCTTGGTTGCTGTGCAGGTTGCGCGGGTGTTTGAATAATTGCTTGTGAACTTTTAGGGGTTTCGATTGGTAAACGCTGTTGGAATACATCATCGACACTAGCTGGAAGTTTGGCAAAGTTACCCTCTTTATCAAGTGCCAATTGCAAGCTATACAATTGATCATAACGTCCCTGTGAAAGACGACGCATTTCGTTGTTATCTGCTACAATCGTTGGGTGAATAAATACAAGTAAATTGCGCTTTTTGTTCGACTTTCCATCAGCTCTAAATAAGCGACCAAGACCTGGAATATCACCCAATAATGGTACTGACTGGCGCGTATGCTCAGAATCATCTGAAATCAATCCACCTAAGACCACAGTCTGCCCATGATCAGCCAACACCGATGTTTTAATCGAACGTTTTTTAGTGACTAAATCCTGCGCCTGCCCCTTATTGTCAGTTACCGCAGAAACTTCTTGTTCCACTTCTAGACGAATCGAACCACCCTCACCAATATGTGGAACAACTTTTAAGGTCACACCGACATCTTTACGCTCAATCGAGGTATAAGGATTAACCGTCCCACCTGTACCCGTACTGACTGAGCCCGTAACAAAAGGAACGTTCTGACCCACAACAATATAGGCTTCTTCATTGTCCATCGTCAGAATCGACGGTGTAGACAATAGATTCGACTTAGTACGTTCTTTGAGTGCTTGAATCAAAGCACCATACAAGCGTCTTGAACCATTTGCACCTTCTTTATAATCACCTAAAACCAGTGATGTACCTGAAGGTGTCAATTTAGATGCCGCACCTGCCGCACCACCTGTTAAATAGCCTGCAGCGATACTCGCCAAACTTGACCCGACATTATCAAAACTCATCAAGCCGACACCACTGCTCAAATCACCCATTGCCCATTGCACACCGAGTTGATCTGCATCATTTCCTTCAACTTCAATAATGGTGGCTTCAATCAACACTTGTTGACGACGGATGTCTAGTTGCTGAACTGCCGCGTCAATTTCTCGCATCAACTGTGGCTCAGCTTTGACGATCAATGCATTCTGAGTACTGTCCGCAATAATGCTGACCCCGTTAGCATTAAAACTAGAGACATTGTTTTGATTGTTGTTATTTGAGTTTCCACCAAGATTAATACTTGGTGTTGAAATACTGCTACCTGAGCTTGATGAACTGCTGTTATTCGAATTATTTGAGTTATTAAAATTATTGAGGCTACTTGAGCTATTGTTTGATGAACTATTCGATGAATTATTAGCACTTGAATTCACCGCTTGTCCTGTAACCAGGCCTTGTAAAATTTCAGATAAGTTTTTCGCACTGGCATATTTAAGTTTAAATACTTTTAATCCACCCAAACGATCTGCCGATGGCACATCCAACATTTCAATCATGTTGCGAATGCGCTTACGAGAACCCGTATCACCTTTGATGAGAATACGATTGGTACGTGCATCAGCAACGATACGCACTCGTGCACCTGCATAATCTTTTGAAGCACCTGTTGCACTCATCGCTTCAAGTTGTTTAATAATTTCTTCAGCTTGGCTTTGTTGTAATGGCACAGCTTCAATATCATTCTGACCTGTACCATCCAAATTACGGATAATAGTTTCAAGCTGATAAATGTTGGCAGCACGATCAGACACAATTAAAGCATTTGTCCCTTGGATTGCAGCAAGGTGTGCAAATTGTGGCATCAAAGGACGTAAAGCAGGGATCAAATCATTTGGATTGGTATTTTCCAACCAAATCACACGAGTGACGACTTGATCACCTCGTGCATTGTTACGTGGATCATATGGCACACCTGAGTTTTTCACATTGCTGTCAGGTACAAGGCGAATGGTATTCCCTGATGGCACAGCCACCACACCATTGACATTTAAAACCCCTAAGAACAAATCATAAACTTCATTTTTATTAAGCGGTTTATTTGAAATAACCGTAACGTTGCCACGTACACGTGGATCAACCGCAAAGTTTTTACCTGTAATGTCTGCAACTTCATTAATAAAAGCAGTGAGATCAGCATCGCGTAAGTTGATTTTCCACGTTTGTGCATGTGATGCAGTGCTCACCGCCATCATCATCGGTGTAGCAGCGACTAAAGCCCAAAGTGGTCGATTGTGATTCAAAAAAGCCATAACTTATTATCTATCCTAATTTTATTTGTAGTCCTAGCCACTTACAAACTTTGCTGTATGGTCATCACCTGATCACCACGCTTAATTTCAATTTTAACTTTGCCTTCACGTTTGGCTTGTTCTAAGAGTTGAACATCACTCTGTCCTTGCCCAACAGCCTGACCATTCAGCGAAAGAATACGATCGCCTGAGCGAAGCCCCAATTTATTCCGAAGCGCTGCGGGGGTTTGATCTGTCACTTCGTAGCCTTGACCGCCACTGGTGCTTACCCCCATGTTCTTTAGGTATTGTTCCCTATTTTCATTCATTCGATCAATAGCCTGCCCTAAAGCATTTTGACTCGAATTTTGCGGTACTTGTGGCGTTGATTCAGGATTACTGGATGGTGAAGGCGTAGATGGATTTTGATTCTGTCCATCTGCATTCTGCGGTATAGGTTGATACAAACTATCTAATTTATTAAAACGTAATTCCTTAGAGTTATTACCATTCTGACTTAAAACAACATGATCCCAATAGACTTCTGACAGTTGATAACTTGTTCCCTCAAGCGTATCCCCCACCGCATAACGGTCTGCAACCTCTTTAACTTTAATCACTGCCGAAGAAGCGCGCGAAGGATAAGCAACCATAACACCTTGCAACTGCATCGGAATACTGTCATCAGCCGCAGCATTAGAACCCACTTCATTAAACAATGAAAATCCTGAAATATTCGGCACCTGAACTTGTTGTGACCCCAAACTCACTTGTTCAGGCTGCATCACTTGTGGCGGGGCAACCACCCACCAAAAAATAGATGCCAACTTCCAACACAGCGCCAAAATTAATATGAATAATACAACTGGAGCAAGTTGATCCGTTTTCTTCCACGAGATATTTTCAAATTGTTGTCTTAAATTCATTAGAAACCACCTTGAATCAGGGGTTGTCTAGTACTGATCACATAAGTGTCTAGTCCTGCTTTTCCATCATAAGATGGTACATTCAATAACATGCGCTGTGTTAACTGCACATCAAGCATCATGCTCGGATCTAGGCTAATATTTGCCATCTTCTGACTACGTTGATCTTGAATATCAAAAATCAATTTACCTGCTTCATCTTTGAGCTGACCATTCAAGGATGGGATATTCATCTGATCTTGACGTTGCCCAAAGGTATAACGAAGTTCACCACCACCCCATTGTAATTTACCTTCAGTATCACTAAAGCCTGTATCTTTTTTAAATCGAAGTGTCATATCTGAAATTTGAATTGAATTGGCTGGCCACTGCCAATTGGCAACATTTTTTAATGTCTCTGGTGCAATTTGCCCCTGCATCTTATTGATAATAATCTTTTTCCCAAAGCCATAACCAACTACCCCATTCAGTTGAGTTTGACCGCTATGTACTTCAACATTGGCACCGACACGTAGTAAAAGCAAATCCCAAGGACGTGTACGCCAAGTGACTGAACCTCGTAAATTACCTTTATGCCAATCTGCTTGACCCTGCCAAATATTGCCACTGACATTCTGTAATGTCTGATTATTTTTATAAAATTTAGAAATTAGCCATGTTGCAGGGACTTGTAAAAGTACAAAAATTAAAAAAGTGATAACCCCAGTAATCCACCAAGTGATCTGTTTTGATTTTTTATTCATCCAGCTTTACCATAATTCATTTATTCTTCCGTGCGAGATGATGCCCTCTTTCTCTATACATTATGCATAATTTTTTCACATCGCCAATTCACTCTTATAAAAAAACCAAGCTGTTTTGCTTGGTTCTTTCATTTTATGGGTCTTGAATGACACTTCGATGAAGATTAGATCAAGAAATCTTCTAATTTTGCACCTTTTTCAATTTCTGCAACTAACCAGCGTGGTTGTTTACCACGACCCGTCCAAGTATCTGCAGCGTTATTTTTATTACGGTAACGTGGCTCTACAACTTTACGCGTCGTTTTTTTGCGTTTTTGCGCGCCATACTCAATGAACTGCTCTAAAGTCAAACCAGCAGACTCTGCAATTTTAATAATTTGATTATATGCGTCTTCAACAGCTTGATCTTTTTTAGATTCAATTAATGCTTCTGCTTCAGCTGTTAATTTCCTTAACTCTTCAACCGATAAATTACTAATATCAGGCATCATTAACTCTCCACTTAAATTCATAATAATTATTTAAAATAATTTCTCAGCAATAGTATTTTTATTTAACTCAATTAGCAATAGTTAGCTTTACTTATTAATACATAAAAAAACAAAAAATAGATTATTAGCTAAATCATTATATATCACCTTAAATAAATATATATGTGATTTAGCTACACTTCGCTATTTAAAATATATTTCAGTTTTCATTCCCATTAAGCAAGGCCATTTTCTACGGTCGCTTCTAAATCAATAATAACTTTACGTAAATGCTCAGGAATCAAAGTTTTTTTCATTTCATCTTTATCAACAAATACAATCACAGCATCGCCTTCAGCAACGATTTGCTGTTGTTGTTGACTAAATAAAACATAATACATGCGAATCGCGCTATTGCGCATTTCTTCAATACGTGCACCGACTTCTAATACATCGGGATAAAATACAGGCTTTAAATATTTACACTGACTCGAAGATACAACGGTTAAAACTTCTTGTTCAAATACATTTAGGCGATCAAAATATGCGATACGTGCACTTTCGATATAGCGATAATACATCACGTTATTTACATGACCAAAAGCATCCATATCTCCCCAAGCGACTTTTTGCTCATAAACTACAGGGAATTTCACTAAATCATTGTTCATAATTTTCTCAGATTTTAAATTGAATATAATTGCTGTCTTTTTCAAAAATTGAATTCAATTGTTGAATTAATGCCTCATTACCATTCAATGTCGCTTTAATTCTCAAATAGTTCATCAAAACATCATTTGGATATAATGTTAAAAGTTGATCTGCTTCATTATCTCGTTGTGTCGCTGTATATATATGCCACATTGCAAAACTAAATACAGGAATATTCATATACTTGGTTTCTAGTTTTATAATTTGTTGCTCTAACTGCTCATAATCAGGGTTTTGACGCAACAGTTGATGCTGGAACCACAAATAAAAGACATCTTGATCAAATTTTTCATCGAGTATTTGAATCGCCAATTGTTGCTGTTGCTGTGCCAATTCAGGCAAACGCATAATGAGTTTTAACCATAAAATCTTGGTTTCATAAGGCATTTGATCTAATTGTGGTTGTATTTCAAAGAATTTTTGCTGTAACAATTCCAAGTCTTCGAAACTTGCTTGATCATAACAACCCAAAAGTTGCATGAGCCATTGTTGCTTTGTTGCTATTTCCAGTTGACCAAACTGAGTGCCATGTAAGTATTGCCATGGAAATTGAATTGCAAATTGCCCCCATAACTTTTGTAGACGCAATTTATAACTTTCTGCGAGTTCACCTAACCAAGGTGATAAATCATGTCCATTTAGAAACTCTAAATGAGTCAAAGCTTGTTGTTGATCTTGCTGTGCTAAATAAATTTCAATTCGCAAAATTTCTGCAAGTTCAAATGCTGAAGGTGGACTATTCTCCAGTATCTGTAATGCTTCAACACACTGAGCTTTTTTGAATAATAACTGTGCGTGAATAATTGATTTGAGCAAACCAGATTGATCAAAGATATTACGAATGACCTGTTCTTGCTCTTCTTCACCATCCAATAACCACAATACCCCTAATTTTTCAAAGGGATGT
The DNA here is from genome assembly GCF_004209125.1 of Acinetobacter sp. WCHAc060033. Taxonomy (NCBI): domain Bacteria; kingdom Pseudomonadati; phylum Pseudomonadota; class Gammaproteobacteria; order Moraxellales; family Moraxellaceae; genus Acinetobacter; species Acinetobacter sp. WCHAc060033. The sequence goes on from NZ_SGSW01000011.1 coordinate 9,969, forward strand.
AAATTATTAAAACTTAAAATCTGTTCTAATTTTCTTTTTTCACGATTTAAATAACGTTTTATCAAATACCATGCAAGGTGCATGAAAAAACTTATCCACACGCCAAAAAACAACAACACCCACAGATTGGTTTGGATCTGAATATTATGCCATAGCACATAAACATAGCCTGCGCCTGCGCTATAACTCAACACACTGAGAACGGCAAAAATAATCAGGCTAATCAGGGCATAGATTAAAAATATATGCTTCATTCAACTACCCCAAAACTGCCAAGCTACTGAGCTTGGGTATAGGTGCTTGTGTAATCTGCTTAAGCTTTAAAATCTGTTGCTTCAGTTTCTGACTCGTCGCATCAGGTAAGGTATCTAACAATTGCACAACTTGATTCAACATCTCTTGATATTCAGTGCTTTGCCCTTTGCTCAAAAGCTGTTGTGCAAGTAATAATCTGAGCTGTGCTTCTTTTAAAATAAATTTGCGATTTGCCAAAGCTGCTGAATCTGGCTCAACAATATCAACACTAAGCCACTTCTCCCAAAAATGCTTTGGATGGTCTTGAGGCACACTAAGTTGATTATTCTTTAACTCTTTTTGCAAACTTTGGTCAATTTGTTTAATAAGGATATTTAATTGATCTTGTTGCGCATTGCGATCAATCACAAACTGCTGAATGCTTTGCATATCTTGTGCAATGGCTTGGTGTAGACTTTGCTGTACTGCATCCGCTAAAGCATAATGATCCAAAGATTGGTTCAGCTCAGTTAAATGCTCAATTGCATAAACAAATTGCTGTTGCTGTAGAGCAAACTGTACCAATTCTAATTTTTGTTTAATCACCACACTCGGGCTAATACCCACAATTTGTTCAGGTACTGATACGACTTTTTGAGCTGTTTCTTTTTTTATAGGCTCATCACTTTGACGTTGAACAGCAACCAATTGATCATTCAAACTGGCATTTTTTTGCTCACTTTTATGCAAACTTTGCTGAATCTCTGTGAGCTGTTGCGAAACATGATAGAAGTCATAACTCAATTTAATGAGCCATCCTAAAGCGATCAACAATAAGATATAGATAAACTTCTTCATAACTTCCTTTGCAACTGCATAATACTTTGTAGAATTGTATTTGGCTCTAAATCTTGAACCTGAGTAATATTAAAACACTTTTGAGTGACATTTTTATCATGTTGCAATAATTGATACAAACGCTCACCCAAAACTAAATAATGGCAATCATTGACTATACTGGTATGAGTCTGAGTTAACGCCAACCAATTACGCCAGCTTGCTTCACTGCTTATACAGTTCCAATATGGTTTTGGTTGATCAACTTGATCAAGAAAATCAAAGAGTAATTGCGGTGTTTGTTCGGGGCAATGACGCTCATACAAAACAAAGTTTAACACTTGAATTTGGCGAGCTTGGCATTGTTGCATCATAAACTGACGCCCACCCTCACCTCGCCAAAAAGCAATTTTTTTTAAACCTGTGAATGTATTAAAAATAGGTAGACTAAGCATTCCTTCAGAAGTCTCCACTTCTGGAATGTCACTGTCAATGCCATACTGATTCAATACTTGAGCCGTCTTTCTCCCTACAGCAACCCAGTGGATATGTCGAATTTGCTCAAGAGAAAGCCCTGCTTTTTCCAAATACTGCATGCCGATTTCAACAGCAGTTGGGCTGACTACAACAATGACTTGTGTATCAATCAATTGTGAATAAAGTAGCTCTAATTCTGAACTATAGGGACATGCCGTGAGTTCCAACAAAGGTAGATTTACGACTTCAAAACCCGCAGTACTCAAGCACTGGGTCAGTGCTTGAGCTCGATCGATTGGGCGAGTATTGATAAAAAGCATGAAGACTGAGAAATTAATCTTGATACAGTGCTTTGAGAAGTTCTCCAGCACCTTGTTTTAATAGCACTTGAGCCAACTGTACGCCTAGTTGTTCCGCATCTTCTGCTGAACCAGTCACTTGACTACGCAACAATGTTTGACCATCAGGACTCCCCACACGCCCTTCAATCGACAAAATTTGACCATCCAATGTTGCAAAACCTGCAATTGGAACCTGACAACCACCTTCTAAATAGGCATTAAATGCGCGTTCTGCACGAACACAAGCATTTGTTTCAGCATGCATCAAAGGTAAGATCAAATCTAAAATTTCCTGATCATTTGCACGACACTCTAAACCCAAAGCACCTTGACCGACTGCGGGTAAGCTCACTTCTGCTGGTAAAGTGTGACGAATACGCTCTGAAAGTTCTAAACGCTTTAGACCTGCACTGGCAAGAATAATGGCATCGTACTGCCCCGCATCAAGTTTCGATAAACGTGTCCCCACATTGCCACGTAAATCAATCACATCAAGATCAGGACGCTGTTTTAAAATCTGACTTTTACGGCGTAAGCTCGAAGTTCCCAATTTTGCACCTTGTGGCAAATCTTCAAACTTTTCATATTGATTGGATACGAAAGCATCGAAAGGATCTTCACGCTCGCAAATCACAGCAAGCTCTAAACCTTCTGGCAGTTGCATCGGTACATCTTTCATCGAATGAACCGCTAAATCGGCACGACCATCAAGCAAGGCTGCTTCTAGTTCTTTAACAAATAAACCTTTACCACCGATTTTCGCCAAAGGCGTATCTAAAATTTTGTCGCCTTGAGTCACGAAAGTTACCAACTCCACTTTTACATGCGTGTGTAGTTGCTCTAGTCGGTCACGAATATGCTCAGCTTGCCACATTGCAAGCGGGCTTTGACGAGTTGCTATTTTCAAGGTTTTGATCATGTCAGCTTAGCCAAATTTTTAAACACCCTAAACTTACCCTGCAATCATAAAATTGCAAGTAAATTATCAAATGATTTAAAGGCAAACGTTAATTTCCTACAAAATTATAAATTTTGCATGCGCTCTCTTAACAATGGTAAATGACGACGACTCACAGCAAGTCGCTCTTCGAGTTCACGACAACGTGCTTGATACTGCCCTGACGCAACCATTTCTAGACCATCCAAATAATCCAATGAAATGAGCGCATTGCGATGAATTCGAATAAAGCGATCAGAAAATTCCGTTTCCAAATCCTTTAATGTTTCATCTATCAATACACTGCCATTTTTATGACGTACCGTGACATATTTTTGATCTGCCAAAAAATAATAAATATTTTCAACAGGAATCAACTCCAAACCTCGATAGGTTTTTGCAGCAATTTGCTGTCTTTGCACTTTTTCTTCCATGAGTTCTTTTTGTTCTAAGTTAGTTAATTGAGCTTGCGTCAGTTTGGTCACATTCTCCAAAACTGTTTCTAACTCAGCTTTTGCAATTGGCTTCAACAAATATCCTTTTGCTTGAGACTGAATTGCTTGTAAAGCGTGCTCATCAAACGCTGTACAAAAAATAATAGCAGGCATGGGATTAAAATGTGCCAAATGCTGTGCACAAGTCAAGCCATCCATTTCTGGCATTTGAATATCTAACAAGACTACATCTGGCTCAAACTGCTGAACCATTTCCAGAGCTTGTTTGCCATGTTGTGCTGTCGCTACAACCTGATGCCCCAATTGCGCCACCAATCGTGATAGCCGTTCCACCGCAAGTGGTTCATCATCACAAATCAGGATGTCCATTACACCTCCTTGCCCAAATCCCTAATACTTATTTTAATAAATTTCTCAGTCATCTATTTTTATACTGATATTGAATAACAGTAGTAAATAATCCATTTCCCGCATAATTTCGAAAATAAACAGAATCACCAAAATGTGCTTTTAAACGCTGTTTTACATTTTCTAAAGCAATTCCATGCCCTTCTCTAACTTTTATTCTATCTTGTAAAAATGGGTTAGTAATGACTATATTGACTTGATTTTGCAATATTTCAACCAGTATTCCAATTTTAGCGTCGATGATCTTTTTCTCAACACCATGGAAAATACTATTTTCAATGAGTGGCTGCAAAGTGAGTAAAGGTATTTTAACTTGCCCTAATAATTCTGGATGCAGAATATTCCACTCCACTTTTAATCGTTCTCCTAAACGAATTTGTTCAATTGCAATATATTGCTTAGACAGTTCCACTTCTTCTTTTAAAGTCACCAGTTTTAATTCTTGTAAGCTTGCTCTAAATAACTTTGATAAATCAATCAGCATTTGTTCAGCTTTATCTGGATCTATGGCAATTAAACTCACCACACTATTTAAACTATTAAATAAAAAATGAGGGTGAATCCGTGCTTGCATCGCTTGAACCCGTGCATTCAACTCGCTGTTTTGTTGTAAAACAGATTGCTCTCGAATATACATATAACGCAAACAAAATGCGCCCAATAACACCCCATAACTCAAATGTAGGATCACATTATGAAAGATTTGATCGACGCTTATATTTTGTAATGAAATATGTGAACCAATAAATCCAAGAAGATTTAAAACAACACTGGTACAAAACACGATCGTTTGTAGCAAAATAAAACTAAATATCGCTGCTGAAAAATAGCTATATTCTGAGAGGCGTTTTTGGAAGATATCTTGAAAAGCAGCAAATGCCAGTAATATCCAATTAATATATAAAATATAAGCTAAAACGTGTCCAAAATTAAGATTCGACCAAGATTGTGCCTCTGCCAATGCCAATAAAAATGCCAATACATTACTGGCTATAAACAATTCCAATAAATATTGCCCATGTCCCATTTTGCTAAAAAAATAAGATTGATGAAAATGTGTTCTCGATTTTATTGACGAATGATTACGCTTTCTTTCGGCAAGAGAGACTGAATTTGCTATACTAGCCTCAGTTTTACTGCTTTTTTTCTTATTGAGCCGATATGACCACATCTTCTAATTCCTCTAATCCGTCACAAGCCCAAACTTCAGGCATGTGGGGCGGTCGTTTCTCCGAAGCTACTGATGCCTTTGTTGCTGAATTTACTGCATCTGTTCAATTTGACCAACGCTTTTATAAACAAGATATTGCAGGCTCTATTGCACATGCAACCATGTTAGCAAAAGTTGGGGTCTTGACTGAACAAGAACGTGATGACATCACCAACGGTTTGAACACAATTAAAGCTGAAATTGAAGCGGGTAACTTCGAGTGGCGCATCGACTTAGAAGATGTACACATGAACATCGAATCACGCCTCACTCAGCGTATCGGTATTACAGGTAAGAAATTACATACAGGTCGTAGCCGTAACGACCAAGTGGCAACAGACATCCGTTTATATGTGCGTGATGAAATTGATGCCATTTTAAAATTATTGGAAAAATTACAAAAAGGTATTTTGGGTCTTGCTGCAAAAAACACCAATACCATCATGCCTGGTTTTACCCATTTACAAACTGCACAGCCGGTGACTTTTGGTCACCACTTAATGGCGTGGTTTGAAATGTTGGTGCGTGACTCAGAACGCCTAATCGACTGTCGTAAACGTGTCAACCGTATGCCTTTAGGTTCTGCTGCGCTTGCAGGAACAACCTATCCAATTGACCGCGCATATACTGCAGAATTGTTAGGTTTTGAAGCTGTTGCTGAAAACTCACTTGACGCTGTTTCTGACCGTGACTTCGGGATTGAGTTTAATGCCGCTGCATCTTTAATCATGATGCATTTGTCACGTATGTCAGAAGAAATGATCCTATGGACTTCTGCACAATTTAAATTTGTGAATATTCCAGATCGTTTCTGTACAGGTTCTTCGATCATGCCACAAAAGAAAAACCCAGATGTTCCTGAGTTGATCCGTGGTAAAACAGGTCGTGTCTATGGTGACTTAATGAGTTTATTAACACTCATGAAAGGTCAACCGTTGGCGTACAATAAAGACAACCAAGAAGACAAAGAACCTTTGTTTGATGCGATTGATACCGTTCGTGGTTCACTCATGGCATTTGCAGATATGATTCCTGCATTGGTTCCAAATATTGAAATCATGCGTGAAGCTGCACTTCGTGGCTTCTCTACAGCAACAGATTTAGCAGATTATCTTGTTAAAAATGGCGTGGCGTTCCGTGATGCACACGAAATCGTCGGTAAAGCGGTTGCTTTAGGTGTTGAAGAATCGAAAGATTTATCTGAACTCACACTTGAGCAACTTCAACAGTTCTCTGACTTGATTCAAGCAGATGTGTTTGAAAAAGCACTGACTTTAGAAGCATCAGTGAATGCACGTAACCATATCGGCGGTACTGCACCTGCTCAAGTTGAAGCTGCAATTCAACGTGCTTATGTACGCTTAGAAAAACTTTACGCTTAATTTTTTAAGTTTAATTATCAGATTAAATTTGGAGTATTGATATGTCTCGACAAATTTTTTGCCGTAAATATCAAAAAGAAATGGATGCTTTAGACTTTGCACCTTTCCCTGGTGCAAAAGGTCAGGAATTATTTGACACGATCTCTAAGCAAGCTTGGCAAGAATGGCTCAAACACCAAACCACGTTGATCAATGAAAAACGATTGAATGTGTTTGAACCTGATGCGAAGAAGTTCCTTGAAGAACAACGTGAAAAATTCTTCAACAATGATGAATCATTGGAAAAAGCTGAGGGGCTAAAACCTGAGTAAAAAGAAAGCAACGCTTTCTTTTTACTCAAGGCAAACATTTGAAAAGCTCCTGAATTGGGGCTTTTCTTTTGTCTAGAACATTGCTCTGCCCTGAGGAATATATTCCGCAAGAAGACAAACCTCAAAGATCCCATACGCTTTGATCAAAACAATCTCCATACATTTGGGGATTGTTTTACTTTCACTTTTCTACAGCCATAAAAAAAGGAGTCTTGGAGACTCCTATAAACTTCAGAAACCACAGCTTTTCCGAAACACTTTCGATGCTTAATGTATCCGAATTCATACTGTAGATATTGACAATATATACATATTTTTTTGACAATTCACGACAATAGAACTCACTCATCAGTGATTCATGTCATTTTCATTGTTCAAACTTTCTGTGCAAATAGCACGTTAAGCCACAGAATCTATCGTATTTTCAGCATCATCACTGATCAATTTCGGTGCTTTTTCCACCCATTTTGCAGGAAAGAACTGTTCCACTTTGGTAGATAACCATCGTGCAACAGGTTCAGGCAATGCCACACCCAAAGGATTCTGTTCTTTTAAATCTGCTGATGAAACCACACGTGTTCCCATCAAATAATCAAACCACGGTTTTGTCACACACCAGTTCGCATCTTGGTTAGAATTCATATGGTGGTCATAATGCCAAGGAATTTTTTTCTTCGCCCAATCTGGCTCTAAATGTGCACGACGGTGAATATAGTAATAATTACATGCACTATATAAAGATGCTGCCACCATACCTTTTGAAATCGGATAAAAAATTAGACTCGCCGCACTTGCAACGACCGCCAAGGAAACGATTTCATTTTTTGTACGCCAGTTTGAGATCCCTTCAACATAACCATCGTCATGAAAACCTTGCTTACGCACCTCTCTATGATGCTCCCAATGAGATTTCATACTGTCTGGCACGGGGCTATAACGTGGCTGCCCTTTACGATGAGTTCCATGTAAAATGAACTTATGTGCAACCCATTCAAAACCATTTGCAACAACTAATCCTACAACAAAGCCTTTTAGCATGACTCTCTCCTATTCTTCTCATATTTTTTAATATAAAGCGTAATAGAAATTTAATATTGACAAGAAAAGTCTTTTACATTGACAAATTACGACAATTATTAGGGTGTGCTTTTCTCTACATTAGCTCAACTTGATTACGCCAGATAACAGTTTTGACTTGTTTGTGCTGTTTAATTCTGATTAGAATAAGCTCGTTTTTAAAATAATATTTTTGTAATAAAAAAGACGATACATATGCAACTACTCAAGGATTATGTAGGCTCAGTCTATGGTGGACTCGGACAATTATTACTCGCATACGCTGAAGCGAATCATCTAAATATTTCAGAGAAATTACGTCAAGTTCAAACACAAGAACGTTTTGACTTTAATCTATGGCGTGAACTTTTAGATGATATTCAAACGCAAGTACAAAGCCCTGCTTTAGGTGTAGAAATTGCAAAACATTTGCAGCCCAAGCATATTGGTATTATTGCGTATATCGCCCAATCTTGTGACACCATGGGTGAAGCATTAACACGCTATTTTGACTTTCACCGCTTGGTTTATGATGGAAGCCCTCTCAAAGTCGAACCCTTTGATAACGATAACATTATTATTCGTTGGGATACTTTACCGTCTCACTTGACAACACAAATCACGGATGAAATTGCGATTGCCATCATGGTGCAATTTTTAAGACATTTTTTATCTTCACACCACACCAAAATCCATCAAATCAATTTCACCCATGAAAAGCCTAGCAATATGGCAATTTATGAAGATTTTTTCCAATGCCCTGTGCTGTTTAAACAAGCCAATCCTGAATTGGTCTTTCCTCTTCAAGCATTAAGCACCCCACTCAATCAAGGTGATCAAACTCTACAAAAACTCTTAATGCAGCAAGCGCAAGCTTTATTGGATGATTTGCCAAATTCAACACAATTAGATCAACGATTACAGCAATATATCTTATTAGGTCTTCAGAAAAACCATTATCAAATTGAGCATATTGCACAACAACTCAATATGTCTGTAAGACAGCTTCAACGCCATTTACAAAACCAAGGTACAACCTATCAACAGCGCGTCCAAGAAATCCGAAAGATTCTCGCTCTTCAATATTTGCAAGATCCATTCCTTGGTTTACATGAAATTGCTTTATTACTGAGTTATTCAGAACAAAGCGCCTTTCAGCGTGCATTTAAACAGTGGACTGGAATGACCCCACAACAATGGCGAATACAGCATAGAAATGCCGAAATTAAGGCATAAAATGAAATACTAAAATATCAGCAAAAGCTCATCAGTTCATACAGACTCTGAATGATAGCAATCAATGTATGGACTATGTCATCTCTATTTTAGTGAACTAATTCAATAGTTTTTTGTGTAACAGAAATAGTTTTCTAGTTTTATTTTTCTATTTTAGCTTATTATTTAGGCGCCAGAATAAAGATTCACAAACTCTCACGGCTGACGCCAATTTAAATGTGGCACAGCTTCATTCCGCAATAAAAAAAATAGGAATACTCATGAATAGATATTTAGCAGAATTTCTCGGAACTTTTTGGCTTGTTTTTGGTGGATGTGGTAGCGCAGTCTTAGCTGCCGCATTCCCTGAACTCGGCATTGGTTTTGCTGGAGTTGCTTTAGCATTTGGTTTAACTGTACTCACAGGTGCGTATGCTTTTGGACATATTTCAGGTGGGCACTTTAATCCCGCGGTAAGTGTAGGATTATGGGTTGGTGGTCGCTTTGACGCCAAAGATCTTGCCCCTTATATCATTGCACAAGTTGTCGGAGGTATTGTTGCTGCCTTTATTTTGTATTTGATTGTTCAAGGGCAAGCTGGATTTACAGGTACAGGGGGATTCGCTACCAATGGTTATGGTGATTTATCACCAGGAAAATATTCACTTGTTTCCGCGCTCATTATTGAAATTGTACTGACGGCTATATTTTTGATTGTAATTTTAGGTTCAACGGATAAGCGTGCTCCTGCTGGCTTTGCGCCGATTGCAATTGGTCTAGCACTTACATTGATTCATTTGATTAGTATTCCTGTCACCAATACATCTGTAAATCCTGCACGAAGTACTGCTGTTGCAATATTTGCTGAAACGGCGGCATTGGGACAATTATGGCTGTTCTGGGTCGCACCGATTGTAGGTGCTGTGATTGGTGCTGTGATCTACAAAATTGTTGGTAGTGAATCACAAAATTAATTGTTGATAAGCCTTTATCTATGTACAAAATCAAAAAACCTGCTTCGGCAGGTTTTTTATAGAAAATCTAAAGCGTGAACGATTTAACATCAACCACATACGATCATTTGCATCTTGAAGAACAATGAAATGCTACAGAAAAGGATTCTCTATTTCACCTTCAGTTTGACGTTCAATCTGTTCAGGTAAATTCGATTGCTTCTCTAGATGTGCAACGATGTCGTTTAAATAAGCTTGCAATGCCTTGGCTGACTTCAATCCTTGTTGGTCTTTACTAATCTGTAAATTCCCATAAATACTGACACAGTCTAACTGATTTTCTAAAGTTAAATCATGAATCGAATGTGACTCTGTTCCATTTTCAAATGGTTTAAACATTTTAATTATCTCGATTTTTCTATATTGGGACAGTATAAATCCTTTGTTGAAATATACTGCACGTCATCCACTGTATTTATTTCAAAAATTGTAAAATATATTGCAATAATGCTTCGACCAATTGTTTAACTAAAGCATCTTTGGTTTCTTCATCTACTTCCGGAATTTGCAAACCCGTTGTCGATGATGAAGCATTTCCCTTTCCATCGGGTTGGAATTGCTTTTGTAGAGCCTTAATTTGTGCAGTAGGCACAGTCTCAGCACATTGGCTTTCTGCATCCCAATGTGCATATTCAATATCTTTATTCGCTTTAACTTGATTGGCAGTTAAAGGCAATTTATAGGTATTGCGCTTTTGCTCCTCGGTCAGCTGTGGAAATAAATTGATTCCCAACTGTTCTTCTAAATAACAAACGCTGACGACTTTTACCTTTAATGAATTGTCATTCGGTGCATAGTACGCCCCGATAATGCCATGTTTAGGAATATAGATCGCTTTAAATACAGCTGTTGGAACAATCACACCATTGCCAATGGTTTTTAACTTTTTCCCTGAAAATACAGGACCAGTAACGACATAAACGTCTTTTTTCTGTTTAGTCACCATTGCCCGAGTGGCTTCTTCTAACTCACGCCACACTTGTTGATTATTTTTGGGCGCTTGCGGCACCATATTGGCTAAAGAAAAGCTATCAAACTGTGATGCTGTATTTGACATATCTGCATTGGGCGACATGTGCCCACGATCATAACCTGAACCACGATAGTCAGATAACAATGCACGATGATTTGAACTTACACGCTCTTCCTCATGAAAATTGTCTTCACGTTTGATTTTTTGACTTAAACGACTTGGCGATAAATATTCTGCAGTCCACAAAGGTGTTTTTGAAACGCCTGAGTACATCACATTAAAACCATTGAAGCACAACGGATAACTATTTTTCTTTAAACTGTCTTTAGTGAGTATTGGGGGTTCATCACGATAGAACTGATTTAAACATTCCGAGTTATTGCTGCTACCTTGTGTAAAAGGGATTAGTTGAGATATTTTTTCTTGTCCAAATGCAATCGCAAAGCTACCTGTAGCTACCACACCTAATACTATTTTAACGATTGAATTTTTCAACGAAGATATTCCCAAGCTACATCAAACCATGCAGTACAACAAACAAGTATTCAAAATCATTTTTGAATATAAACAGCTTAACAAGCGAACATCTTGAAAGATATTGTGTGAATATTCAACTGAATAAAGCTTCTACAACTTCTGTGCAGTAAAACAGCACTACAGCTCAAATTTAGGCATAAAACCTTATTTATTCAGAATAGAATGGCAATTTTCAAAATATCCCTTGTTAGAACATCCTTGATTATGTCATTTAAAATAAAGCATCTCGACCCATGTACGACATATTCCGTCGTTCTAAACATGTTTTTACACTGAATATTTCCAACAGATATAAAAAAGCCAGAATCAATTCTGGCTTTTTCACATATTCACATCTTAAATTTCAATCTGACTACCCATTTCCACCACACGATTTGGTGGAATTTGGTAGAAATCACTGACGGGACTGGTATTGCGTTGCATAGATATGAATAGTTTTTCACGCCACGGTGCCATGCCATCACCAACAGTATGAATCAAGCGATCTCGGGAAATAAAGAAGCTGATATGCATCATGTCAAATTCAACATCGAGCTGTTTATATGCCAGTTCTAAGGCATTTGGAATATCAGGCTGATCTTTAAAGCCATAATAAACAAAGACACGTTGGAAGCGATCGTCTAGAATTTCAACCCGTATACGTTCTTGATCCGACACATAAGGAACATCACGGGTCACCACCGTCACCAGAATGTTACGCTCATGCAAAACCTTGTTATGTTTAATATTATGCAACATAGCATGCGGTACAATATTTGAATTACCTGTTAAGAATATCGCTTGTCCTGGAACGAATTGAGTTTCATCACTCAAGCTGACACTCTTAATGAATAAATCCAACGGCAATGCATCTTTTTCCAAACGATTGGATACAATTTCTCGCCCAGTACGCCATGTCATCAGCACCGTAAATGCGATGCCACCAATCAACATTGGTACCCAACCACCCGAGAAAATTTTAAGCGATGTAGATGCAATAAATACCAAGTCGATGAATAAGAACGGAATTGCGAAAAGTGCCAATTTCCATTTTGGCCAACGCCAGAAACCATATGCCAAAAAGGCAATCAAAATCGTGTCACAGAGCATAGTCATGGTGACGGCTACACCATAAGCATTGGCAAGATTAGCACTGTTTTGGAAAATCAAAATCAACAGTAGAATCGAAACATACAAGATCCAGTTAATAAACGGGATATAGATCTGCCCTTGCTCCACATCAGAAGTATGATGCACTGTTAAGCGTGGTAAATAGCGTAATTGAATGGCTTGATTCGCCATTGAAAATACGCCTGAAATCACCGCTTGCGAAGCAATCACCGCAGCCATAGTCGCTAGTGCAATCACAGGATACAGCGCCCATTGTGGAACCAATAAAAAGAATGGGTTTTCGATGGCATTTGGGTCACGAAGTAGTAAAGCACCCTGACCCGCATAGTTTAAAACCAAACTTGGCAATACGATGGTGAACCAAGCCAGACGGATTGGCGGTCGTCCAAAATGCCCCATATCTGCATAGAGTGCTTCCCCACCTGTAACTGTTAGAATCACCGCCCCCATGGTCAAAAAGGCAACCAATGGTTGATGAAAAATAAAGTTAATCGCCCAATGTGGACTCAACATCATCAAGATATAAGGGGTCTGGCTAATACTATGAATACCAATCAAACCAATTGAAATAAACCACGTTAATGTAATTGGACCAAAGAGTTTCCCCATTGTTCCTGTTCCATGACGTTGTACGAGGAATAATGCTGTAAGTATTCCAATGGCTAAGGGTACGATCCATTTATTAAACATCGGCGTGGCAATGCTGAGACCTTCAATTGCCGAAAGAACTGAAATCGCTGGGGTAATGATTCCGTCACCAAAGAATAATGATGCACCTATGAAACCAATGGCGATCAGGAATATTTTTTTATTGTCTGCTATTCGTGTTGAACGGAGATTCAATGCCAACAATGACATGATCCCGCCTTCACCATTGTTATCTGCACGCATGATCATGGTGACGTATTTGAAGCTAATCGTCAGCATCATGCACCAAAAAATGAGCGACAGCACTCCAAGTACTGTCGCTTCTGTTATGGCAATATGTGCGGCGAGGAAGCATTGTCGAAGTGCGTACAATGGACTTGTACCAATATCTCCAAATACGACCCCGAGTGCTGCGAGCGTAATCGCAGGAAGCGCAGCTTTTTTTGCAGTACTTTGCATAAATTCGTCTTCAAATATTAGACATTATTTTGGCGAATCATATCACCGAAAAAAAAAATTTGCTTTAAATCAATTGTTGCTTGGCATAAATCCTTTTTTTAGTTATCATCCCACGCCTTGGTGAAGTGTCCGAGTGGCTGAAGGAGCACGCCTGGAAAGTGTGTAAACGTTTATAGCGTTTCGAGGGTTCGAATCCCTCTTTCACCGCCAAATATGATTTCTACGGGACTGCATCGTAGTGTTAAAGGCTTGAATCTAAAAGGTTTAAGCCTTTTTTACGCCTACATGTTATGAAGCAATCTCATAATCTTCTCATATTTTTGGCGGCACATTTGACGGTATCTGCTCGCAGATGATTATCAAAATGACTCATTAAAAACACGATTATCAATTATATTTTCAATCATCCTACTCTTTTAAAATTGCCTTACTTTCCTTCTTCAAATCACGATTCTCAGATAAACAATTGCGTTGCCATTTCACTTTAAAATCTTCAATCGCTTTTTGTCGTGATAATGGAATCTTATAAATTGGAACACGCTTTGCATCTTCAATCATTGCTTTTAATAACTGAGCTTCTTGCTCAGTTAACGCTTCTGGATTGAGATCAATATCATCTAGAGATAAACCACTTTGTCTCAGCTGTATCAGTGTTTCAGAAGTATCATCAACCAACTGACATGCTTTCGGAGTTTCTGCATGGACGAAAGAAATCAACAAAAATAAAATACTCGTACTTATGATTCTCAACATTTGTCATTCTTCAATCTTGTTCTTTTCAGTTCATCTTTATACGACATTCCCAATATTTTTTGAAGTAAATAGATACATCTCCACAGATCATAAATTGCAAGTGACTATTTCAATTCAAACTTTCTTGAATTAGTATCAAGAGAAAAGAAACTTCCAGCCATCAGCAAGGAGGAAATTAAACATAAAATAATAATCAAATACATATAGATGAAATATTCACTCAACAAAATAATCAAGCAATATCAATTCGCGACTCAAGCAAGTTAAGAGCATAAAACTGCTATTCGGGAGTGACAATGAATAACAGCACCAATTATGTAAGACAAGTGAAAAATGCTAAACGTGGTGGATACACCCCTACAATTGCCAAGGATGTAAATAAACATAAAATTCAAAAAGCGATCCGGTTAATTGAGCAATGGAGAAAACTCGCAGATGAACTTAAACCCCAAATGCAAATTGATATGGCGATTACCTTAGAAGAATGCGCGCAAGATTTAGATCTCATTTTAAGGAGTAAATAGATTTTCTTCTGACATGAAAAATTCGCACTTCATATAAACTCATACATTTAAAATACCAACACAAGGCTTACTTTTAGGTAAGCCTTTTTAATGAAAATACTGTTCAAACATTTTTAATATCGTCATGAAAATTTATTGCTAATCCAAAAGTAAACTCAATTATTTGTTTAAATTAAACTTAATCCTTATGTTAATCAATCTAAAACAAAGTGAATTAATTAAAATAAATTAATCTTAAATAGACTTTATTTAATATATATTAATAATGCAAAATCAATATAAATCAAATGTTTAATTAATAAAAAATAAAAAATGAGAAAATAATCACATTTTTTAAAAATAATTTGAATTTATCTATTTACACATCATTCCAACTTTGATAAAAATAATGCATACAAAGTCACATTAAGAAAAAATATTATGAAAAATTTACATAAAATACTATTCGGAGCTTTAATTTTTGCAAACGGTGCTTTTTTTTCAGTTTCAAGCTTTGCAGAAACTTCAACAGCGACTCAAGCCAGTTCAGCAGACTGCCACACATTTGCATGGAATCTAGAAGCAGCTCAAAAAGGAAATATTGAAGCACAATATGATTTAGGCATGATGTACTTCAATGGTGACCAAGTTAAACAAGATCACGCTCTAGCGATGCAATGGCTAACTTCTGCTGCACAGCAAAATAATATCAAAGCACAATATCGTTTAGCGATGGTTGCAGAGATGGGGATTCACAGCACAAAGAATGCCACTGAAGCATTTAACTGGTACTTAAAAGCTGCGAATCAAGGCTATACCAAAGCACAGTACAAAGTTGCAGATGCTTACCAAACTGGCACAGGTGTTGCACAAGATCAAGTAAAAGCACAAGAATGGTTTAAACATGTAGCCAATCAAGGTAATACACTTGCTCAAGTGGCTTTGAAAAACTAATTTCATTTTTGTGAGTGATTAAAACCTCCAGTTAATCACTCACTTTTTATTCTGTAATTTTAATGATAGCAATGAATAACAGATGTTGTGCAATAATAAAATCACACTCTAAATCTTGAAGAATATGGATACGCGAAAAAGTCATCCGCAACAGTTTGCGGCATGAACCAGTCATGGTGCAAGATATACAAGTTAATGTAAGACTCCACCTAGCAAGCTTCAAAACAATTTTAAAAGATACTTTTCTTTTTGAAGTGCATAACATCAATAAATAATAAAGAAAATTTAATTGCTTATTTTTTGGCTTGCAAACTTACAAAAATTCTGTAAAATTCTCGCCACGTTGCCGGCATAGCTCAGTTGGTAGAGCAACTGACTTGTAATCAGTAGGTCCACAGTTCGAATCCGTGTGCCGGCACCATTTTATACTTAGCCTCGATTTTTAGTGAGGCTTTGTTGTATTTAATGCCTATGATTTGAATAATATAAAGTTTCCAAAACTGATTTAAAGAATAAAGATAAAGCTATATTTTCACTGCACTGATTTGAACATATTTCACCAAACCATCATCAATCAAGGCTTGACATAATTTTGCAGTCATTGCGATTTTGAATTGATCCAGTCCACGCTTCCCTTTTGGTCGTGAAGCAATATAACGACTAAAACCAGCCAAGACGTTTACTGAAAAATCCTGAATTTGCACTTGCTCAAAACCCGATTGCTCAATCAATTGTTGCAATTGAGTTTGGTTTTTTAAATTTTCAAATTTTACATCTGCGGCTTTTAGTAAGCCCCGATATTTTAACTTTTGTTTTGAATTTAAAACGTGATCTGACCACATTAGATAATGAAAACCTAAACGTCCTTTTGAATTTAAAACAGGGTGTACTGAATGTAGAAATGAATTTAAATCACTGTGATATGCAGCATCTATACACATCACGACATCAAAAGGCTGCCTAAACAAAATTTCATTTAAATTTAAAAATGATTGATGATGAATTGCTGTGATTTGCGGAAGTATTTTTTGAATATTTGAAATACATTGTTGTTGTAATTCGACTGCTTCTAAGTCTTGAATATGATAATGATCTAGCCAATAGCGTAGACTTGCACCCTGCCCACAACCTAAATCTAAAACACGATCGCTGCGCTTTAATTGTACAGACTGTGCCAAATGCTCTGCCAATTGCATACAGGCTTGCGGATAAGATGATGTTGCATCATCCCAATAACCTAAATTGGTCCAAGCACATTCAGCAGTATCACCCAATATTTTTGCATTGATTGCATATTTATGCTGAGGCAATTTGTGCTGAATCGCTTGAATCCATTTCATGTTTTTTCAGAAGAGATCATTAAGGTATTTTCTTAATACCCTAACTGTGGTGCAACTTCAACATTTGGTTTCATTCCAACGAAAGGTAGTGGTGCACCAAAAATCTCAGCAATATGCATTGCAGAAGTTACTGCTGATTCAAGGATTGGTAAACCATCACACGACCATGAACCACAATAAAACACTTTACGATTTGGCGCTTTATGACGTTGTTGCAACTCTTTATTTAAAGCAACAGTCTCACGATCAACCACAGCACGAGTTAATGAAACAGTAGAAATCACTTTTTTCGGATCAATTTCAGTCACAGGCCGCCAAGTTTGGAAGACTGGTGATTTACCCACTAGACTTGGTTCGATCGAATTCAACCACACTGTAAATTGTTGCTTGGTAAATTTACGATCCATCATATAACTAAGTACTGCCCAATCCTTACGATTTGGTGGCATTACGGTTGAATCAGTGTGCATCACCAATTCACCTTGCTCGAATTTGAACTTTTGCAATAACGTAATATCTTCAGCAAATTGATCTTTATTTAAAAACTGATCTAATTTATTGGTTGGTGTAGCAACAACCACACGGTCAAACTGGAATATTTCACCTTGTGCATTTGCAACCAATACGCCTTCACCTTGTTCTTCAACTTTAGTAATTTCCGAACCACTATGAATATCGATTCCTTCAACCAATTTATCGACAAATGCAGGTGTGCCACCGTGTAGACGTAACAGCGCATCACCATCTGTCAATTGTCTAAGGAAAATTAAAAGTGGTTTTGCAGGCCATTCACCGATAGTTTTTGGATCACAAGTACAGATCGTATAAAGTACAGGCATCACTGCACCATGCCAAAATACTTCTTCAATTTCATTATTATTTATAAAATCGGCAAGGGTAATATCTTGATTTTTTGACTTAAAATATTGATGAATGGCTGTCTTTAACTGCAACATCCCTTTTACTAAACGCCAACCGTATTGTTTAATCCCTTTACGGTTATTGATGATCGGAAAGTTTCCAATACGTGTACGAGAGGTCGTTAACCACGTTTCAGTTTTGTCTTCAAACAACCAACTACATGCCATGAAAGTACGCACTGGAAAGGTTTTGATTCCAAGATGAGTCGCTAGGCTTAAGGTATTTTTCCATAAATGTGGATTCATCACACGCAGTGGTGCATCAATCAATCCACCTTCAAATGCGATACTATGACTATCCATACCACGACCAGGTAATGCTTCGAAGATGGTAATGTTATGACCCGCATCTTTCAAAATTCTTGCGGTCGCCAGTCCCGCCATACCACTACCAATCACTGCAATATTCAAAGTTATTATCCGTGCGTAACCATTTTTTTTATTATGAGCTATAGCCGAATAAATCACGGTATTAAAAAGTTCCAGTTTTAACTTTTTTTTGTTGAATTTTTTTGGTCAAAATTGCAAATTGGCTGTAACGTTTATATTTCCGAGCTTTTATTCTAATTAAGCGTTTTCTGTAGTTCCTATATTTCAGTTTTATTTCTATCTATATAAAAAATTCTGTTAAAAACAGCAGGATAAATTAACTATTTTTTAAAAAAGCTATTTACAAAGGTTAGTTTCTTATTTATTATTCAAACCACAAAAACGAGAATTAAATCACATAATAAACAAAAATATTAAATTATAACAATATGAACAATAACATTAACTACAGCATAAAAGGGATCTCTATTGTGTGGAATAGAGATCCCTTTTTTTACTTTGAAACGTCATTGAAACATAAAAAAATTACATATTTTTAAATGCACATAATATTTAAAAAACTTTTTATAATTAATGTATATAAATTAACCATAAAAATAATTACGTGCTTTACATCACATTTCTAATTCACTATTATGCATCCACAAACGATAACTAGATCACAAGAATATCATCTATAAAACTAGAACTACAGCGAATAAAGAGCCTCTATCGTGTGGGATAGAGGCTCTTTTTTTTATGACCAAAACATTCACTGATGTTATTTAGCAAATAATACTGGACACTCTGTAATCAATAAAATTACTCAACCTCTACGGCAATTTCACCAAACTTTCCATTATTAAAATCATCAAAAGCTTGGATGATTTCATCTTTGCTATTCATCACAAATGGACCATAACCTTGGATCGGTTCATTTAGTGGTTTACCTGTAAGCACAAGGAACTTGGCATTTTGTACCGCTTCGACTTGTACATGTGCTTCACCATCTTTGCCAAAAATGACGACCGAATGATCTAGCACCTGTTGAGTACCGTTCAGCAATAATTCACCTTCCAATAAAACGATCAAACTGGTGTGATCAATTGGAACATGAAAATGAGCTTGATGACCTGCTTTGAGCACAACATCCCACACATTGATTGGGCTAAAAGTGTTTGCTGGACCTTGCTGTTCAGCATATTCCCCTGCAATTACACGTAGATAACCAGCCTCATCATCAAATTTAATCACTGGGATTTGTATCGCTTCAATGGCTTGATACTTCGGTGCAGTCATTTTATCACTTGCAGGCAGGTTGACCCACAGCTGTACCATTTCAAACAATCCACCCTGTTCAGCAAATTCACTTGAATGGAATTCTTCATGAACTAAACCTGAACCTGCCGTCATCCATTGCACATCACCTGTTTTGATTGTGCCACCGCCACCATGTGAGTCTTTGTGTGTCACTTCACCTTTATAGGCAATGGTCACTGTTTCAAAACCACGATGTGGATGTGAACCTACACCATGTTGTGCTGTGGTAGGGTCAAAATGATAAGGTGCTGCATAGTCCAACAGTAAAAATGGACTAATGGTTTGCCCTAAACGATCATAAGAAAATAGATTTTTTACAGGAAAACCATCACCAACCCAGTGCATCTGTTGATTGCGATATACACCTACAACTTTTTTCATCATTTCTCTCCGATCACGAAGTTTTAACTTATTTATATCTTAGCTGTTTTAAGCTATTTAATAAGGGTCTAAGTTGATACTGTGCTTTCTATTAATAGGATAATGAGCGTTGAAATGTATGCTGAATTTAAACAAAAAAATCCAGAAACTGAGTTCTGGATTTTTCTTTGAAATCTGTAAATCTAAACTTAGATTTTACCGATCAGGTCAATAGATGGAGCAAGGGTCGCATCACCTTCTTTCCATTTTGCAGGGCAAACTTCACCTGGATGTGCATGTACATATTGCGCAGCTTTCACTTTACGAAGAAGCTCTTGCGCATCACGACCAATACCACCTGCATTGATTTCAATGATCTGGATTTTACCTTCTGGGTCAATCACGAAAGTTCCACGATCCGCCAGACCATCAGCTTCGATCAATACTTCAAAGTTTTTCGCCAGCGTCCAAGTTGGATCGCCAACCATGGTGTACTGAATCTTTTTGATTTCTTCAGAACTATCATGCCATGCTTTATGAGTGAAATGAGTATCTGTGGACACTGAATAAATTTCTACACCCATTTTCTGAAATTCTGCATAGTTATCTGCAAGATCGCCTAATTCAGTTGGGCAAACAAATGTAAAATCAGCAGGATAGAAAAATACAACTGACCATTTACCTGTCATGTCTTTCTCAGACACTTCGATAAATTCACCATTTTTGTACGCTGTTGCATTAAACGGTTTGACTTCAGTATTGATTAAACTCATTTAGTATTCCTTCAATTTGTTTCAGGGATTGCTTATCTGTGAAACTAGAATACGAAACTCTTTTAAATTGGTAAAACAGTAGTTTTTTATAAAATCAATCGAAAAAATAGATTTATAAATTCTTTTAACTTTTACTTTTCAATTGATGATGCCGATCATTCCACACTCGGAAATTCCACCAAGCTTCTCCATGCCGAATCTGCTAATTTCTCTTTATAACTTTGTGGAGATGTTTTGACTTGATTGGACAACCATGCGCGGCAATAACTTTCCGTTGCACCAATCACTAAGGACAGCAACAATTCATTGGGAATATTTTGCAGGTTTTGATGGTCATGAAATTTTTGAACCAAATTCATTAAATAATGATTACGTTGTTGATTCTTTTGCTTTAATTCAGCTGTATCGTCCTGACGTTTTACCATCGCACTCGATAGATATAAAAAGCGTGCAAAATCAGGGAAATCCGTCACCCAGTCAATATAACTATGCACAATGGCTTTAATCGCATCTTCTAAGGACTGGACTTCAAGTAAAGCCTGTTCACGGCGTTGCGCTTGATCATCTAAGGCAGAAAAATACAATGCCTGAACAATGCCTTCTTTATTTTTAAAATGGTGATAAATCGCACCGACACTGGTCTCTGCACGCTCACGGATCATCTCGATATTGGTCGTTTCAATGCCATGATTTAAAAAACAATCCAGTGCTTCATTCAAAATAATACGCTTTAATTCAGCACGGCGACCACTGTAGATTCGTTCTAACAACACCAAATTATTCATGATTCAACCCGTGTATTTCCATTCATAAATGCCTTCGATTGACTCTCAAGTACAAAGAACATCGCTCTTTTGCCATTAACAGAATATTATTCTGCATTAGAATTATATTCTGATTTATTTAAACAGGAAAGAACAATGAGCCAAGCACTAAAATTATGGAACAGTTTTAAAAATAAACCCGCAGGAAAATGGACATTTTCAAAATTAATTTGTTTTAAAGCGCCATACTTCAACAGTATTTCGCCTGTCTTTGAACAACTGAAAGAAAATTATTGTGAAATTAAAATCAAAAAACACCGTGCTGTGCTGAATCACATTGGAACGGTGCATGCGATTGCAATGTGTAATATGGCAGAACTTGCAGGCGGAACCATGACCGATGCGACTGTACCTTCTTCGCATCGTTGGATTCCAAAAGGCATGACCGTGGAATATTTAAAAAAAGCTGAAACTGATTTGGTGGCGATTGCCACGCCTGTAAATGCTGATTTTCAATGGTCGGAAGGCAGTGATTATTTGGTCAATGTTGATGTCAAAGATACAGCCAATGAAACCGTGTTCAGAGCGGTGATCACGATGTGGGTGTCAGCGAAGCCAAAAAAATAAGAAAATAATAAGCACAATAAAAACAGATGCGCATACCGTTCCCGTATGCGCACCCATCATAAAAAATGATTTAAGATTTTGCCTCGCAGATGTATTGATACAGTGCCTCGTCTTCTGGAGTTTCTAAATTCATCGGCTCAAAATAAACAGGCATAGTTCCATCTTGATCAATGGCAATACCATTTGGCTTAAAGCGCTGACTCATCTCATAAGCACGGGTCTGCTCAGCGCAATTGATTAAATGTATAGCTTGAATATAACCTTTGGGTTCAATTTTCAAAGAGGGTACACCATAGGTATAAACATATTTATAAGCAAACCTTTTCACTTGCGGGTATTCAGCTGAAATAGCTTCATTTCCAGTAAAGTGTTGTATCAATGTTTTGCCATATTCACCCTGATGAATCAGCGCCCACGGTGATGATTTTTTCGGTGTCTGTGCCTGTTGCTTCGTTTTCGGCTCAGCGACGGCATTAACAGTGATACTTAATAGTACAATCCCTATACTTTGTTTCAGCATGATTTTCCCCCATTAAAATAATGTTATCTATGCGTTATATACTAAATCTTGAGTAACCGCTTGTTTTTATTTTGGTTAATTGAACCAATAAAAAAACCCTCTGCGTTCACAAAGGGTTTTGGTATGTATAGCCGTTTTAATTCAAATTAGAACGGATATACATACCAAATTATAATTAACATATATATTTCAAAAACTTAATATACTATGTATTGTATTTTGTAAAAATACAATGAAAAAATACTTAAAAATTTACACTTTTTTATTACACTGAAATTTAGTGTTAATTCGCAAGCTATGAAAAAACAAATACACTAAACTGGAACATAAGCCTGAGCTAAACGCTTTTCTGTAGATGCCTGTGTCGTGTAAAAACGCTCTTGAATAGCATATACAAAATTCTTCAAGGACTCTTCGTCTGTAATCGTGTATTTACCATTTGCATCTGTAGGTAAGCCCAAGGTTTGAATATTGATAAGGTTGATCGGTTCAAGCTATATGAAATTGAACGCTGTACGTGAATGAAATTGTTTTAGCAGGGTAATCATGCTCACTAATTCACGTAGAGAGAGCTATTTGATATATAATTTTGTATAAATCTTAGATAAAACATTTCTATGAAAAAGAAAATTCTTACTTTCAGTCTTTTAATGGCATCAGGTTTTTCTACTTATGCTGATTTAGTCGAGGCTGATTCTTATACATACCTATATGAAAATAAAGATGGAAGCACTGTTATTACCAATAAAAAGAGCAGTAATCCGAACTTAACTTTAATTAAAGTAATCAAATCAAGAAGTAGTGGAGATGATGATTTAGGTGTACAGAAAGATATTTCAAAAAGAAGTGATAAAAACGTACGTACAATCATAGCTACAAGTGATGATGGGTTTATAGATGTTCCTGTAAAATCATATTCAAGTAGCAATAAAATTGCTGTTACTAATGTTGCTAAATATTACAAACCCACTATTAAAATTTCGGCAGAGGATATTAAAAATATTGAATACATCAAGCCTAATCAAGATGTAACAATTACAGAATTAAAGTGGCATGAAGATGCCAGTCAATCCTTATTTGAAAACGCCTATATAATGCTTGGAGTGAGCGAGTTTAGTGATTGGGAGTTGTCAAAAAAAGACATAATACAGCAAGCTAGAAAAGTTGGTGCAAGTGTTGTAATTTTCAAAAAAAATAGTTCTTCTACTGTTTCTTATACAAGGCAAGATGACCCAAATAATTTGGATTTTATCTATGATTATGAAGTTAAATTCTTCGTCAAATTTAAATTTAATAATGCAGAAAGAATTGGTACGATCATAGACATATTACCTATTGATTATAGATCACTATACCAACGAAATACTGGTATTTATGTTAAGGGGGTAATTAATGACTCAAAAGCCTATAACGCTAATATTTTATACGGTGATTTAATTATTTCTATTAATGGCATTGCTGTTTTTGGAATTGAAGATTTTAATAAAGTCAAAAATGCTGAATTGGAAAAAACAAAGACTTTAAACTTTAAGATACTTCGTATTGTCAAAGATGATCTCAAAGAAATAGAAATACCGATCAGTTTTTAAATAGAAGTAGTCTATCATTAGACTATACCCTAAAAATAAAACTCTCTTATGATAAATAAACTATCATTAAACTAGTTTAATAAATTAAATGATAGTGTTATCATAGTACTTAATCAAAGAGAGTTAAACGATAATGACAGTAAGAATATATGTCCGTGCTAGTACAAAAGATCAGGATGCAGAGAGAGCATTAGAAAGTTTAAAAGAGTTCGCTAGTACCATTCACGGCGTTACTGTTGAATATATAGAGAATGAATCAGGTACAAAGCTAGATAGACCTGTATTAAATAGATTATTAGTAGATGCAGAGAATGGGGATACATTGCTTGTTGAGAGCGTAGATAGACTATCAAGGCTTAAACAAGAAGAATTTGAAGTACTGAAAGGACGTATAAAAGAGAAAGGATTGAAGCTAGTTGTTGCTGACCTACCTACAACTCATGTTCTATTAAATACAGACGACACCATTACAAGCTCTATCCTGAATCTAGTTAATAACTTGTTAATTGATTTACTTGCTACTATGGCTCGACTTGATAATGAGAAACGTATAGAACGAATTAAACAAGGTTTAGAGAGAAGCGGATACAAGCCACACGGAAAGAAAGCTGATACTGCTAAACATGATCGTATTAGAGAGTTAAGTAATAAAGGTTTAACTAAAGAAGAAATTGCAAAGGCTGTAGATTGTGGCGTTGCTACTGTATATAGAGTTTTAAAAGGATAAGGTATGGATGTTTGTATTATAGATTGGTCTGCTCTAGGTGGCATATTAGGAGCTATAGCAACTTTTGGAGGTACAGGAGTAGCTTTATACATATTTAAACAATGGAGAAGTCAAAAGGGTTCAGAAGTGATTTCTAAAGTTGCACAAGAATTAATAATAAAAGATATGGAGTTACATGAGTATGTATCAGAAATTAAAAGTAAAGAATTAGAAGAGTTAAAATACAAATTATTAAATTACTCAAATAATATTAATCTTTTCATAAAATTAATTGATAACAATGATAATATATCTTTTTTAAATGAAGTATATGATAACTATAGGGATAATTTGTTTAAATATCTATGTAATGAAAACTTTAATGAAAATGAATTTAAAAAAAAATATAAAGAAGTTTTTAATAAATATAAAGATAAAGATAAAGATAAAGATAAAGATAAAGAAGTTAATAAATATCATGTATTATTAATTTCATATATAAAGTATAAAAAAATAGAATGACAAAAGCGTGTAGGCGCACCATACCTCACACGTGAGCATATACACACGTACACGTGAGAGAGGGTACAGATTTATTTCTGATACCCTTTTATTGTTTTAAGTTGATAGATAATAAATAAGATTGCTACAGAGCATAATAAGAATGTCATAGCTCCACCTCCTTAAACTGTTCTAATAGCTTCATATCATCTACAAGTGGCATATAGAGCCTTAAGCCTTAAGCATTAATACAAAGAAAAGCAGGAATGCCTTCAATGTAGGTAAACTAATACAGTTAAAAGCATACCAACATGCTCTAAAAAGCATTATCTATCCTATTGAAAGTTAAAGATCCAGTTTATTTTGATTCTTTAACTTTACTATTGCTTCTGAACTAAGAACTCATTTAGCTCTTCGATTGTTGATCAATCCGAACTTTTTTTGCTCATTGGCTCATTCAATTTAGCAATGCTGAGCCCATACTTATGGGCATTGTATTGCCACACCACAAACTGTTCCAACAGCATAGCGTTTTCTTTTTCCAATCTAGCATTCTTGGCCTCCAAAGCCTCAATTTTAGTTTGAGCGATTTTAAGACTAGCAGGGAGTTTGTTTCTCTTATTAATATTTACATTCAAAGCCTTAGATGGCTTTTTACATTGGTCATAAGCATTCTTAATACGAGCGTATTTCTGCAATGTTTGACGAGTTGGTGCAGGTACAAGTTCTAACTGTAATTCAATAGCCTTACAGAGCCGCTCCCATGTCAATTTCTCATCTAGAGACCAATAATCAAGAAGCTCGACAATATTTTCAATGTCTTTGTCAGTTAAATGCTGTGCCATATCAAATCCATGAATCCATTAGCAATACAGAATTGAGCGAATGTGTCTCACCCTCTATCTTTTTACGTTGAGTATTCTCAATAACGGGGATACGTTTACGACCTGCTTTTTGATACGCTAAATCGAGATGTGTAACATCTTCAGAAGATGGAAGGCTCAAAGGAGTACCATCAGGAATATTTGGATCATCCAGTAGAGCAATCATCTGTTCACAACGTTTAATTGTAAGCTCTCTAGTGTGCAACCAGACCGTTGAACCAGTAACATTTTTACTAACAGCCTCCTTATCCTTTGCCCATAAGATTTTTTCTTTTCTAAGTCGATCTTGAAGCCGTTTTTTCTTTTCATCATCCCCCTTAATACAGACATGCTCTGTACAATTAAGACAGTTTCTATACTTTAGGCAGGGTTCATCAATATAAGAATGTGTACAAAGTCCAAACTCGGTAGTATGCATGGACAATGTTGTTTTGGTATTTAGCTCTTGCAGAGTTCGAGGTGTAGCTATTTGGAATGTAAATGTACTATCAGTATTTACTGTGCCAACCTCATTTTTCTGCATCTTAATTAAGCCATAATTACGATCTTCAACCGAAGTATGGTCATATACTCGATTTTGCTTCATATCAGCCCGCCCTGACCATTTAGCGAGTAACATGCTATCCATTCCATTGGTATTTGCTATCGTATTCAATAAATGTCGAAACTGATGTGTAGACATACTATAGTCACCATATCCCCACCGTTGAAAAATAGATTGCACATTAGCTAACTCATCTTTTCCTCGTAACTTCTTTTTGGTTGGTGATAAATCTTCATTTAAAGTATCAATATGGGGCATCCATAATTCTGAGAAAATAGTTGCTTTATCACTATGGAATTGGTTTGCAAAACAACAAAATAATGCTTCAGACCATTTAACCTGAATACCATTACCAGTCTTAAAAGGTACATAAGGAAAACCTTGAGGCAGTCTCTTTCGCAGCATAATATTTAAATCATTCAGGCAGACTTCATAATCACTAATAGGAATATCACGAGTTTTTAAAAATTGTCTTGCACTTTTATTTGCATCAATAGCATCACATATTGACTCATCAAAACCCATTGCCAATAATACTTCACTACGTTTTAAAAATTGATGATCAGGGACATCAGGACAAAGCTCATGTCTCGGAAATTTATCACTTGTCTCAAGCAAATATGCTAAATGTCTAGACTTTTCTGACATCTTAATCAAACGTTCAATAGCCCGTTTTACCGTTGGTATCATGACACTTGGAATATATTTAATGTCATGCCCATAATTTTTCTGTGCATACCACCTAATACCTAATACTGTCTCAATATTAGAACCATCTGCTGTAAGCCCTAAACTGCTCTTAGAAAGCGTTTGGACTTCTTCCTCGTGGATACAATTATGCTTTAAGAAAAATAGCTCTGATGCTCGTTCTGGCGCAGCTAGAAGCAAACTCACAGCACTGGTGACAAAAATATCTCTATCTGGCAATTCTGAATCTTTCCGTGAGAAAATATCAGCTAATGCAAAAATCGCATCCTCATCAGGAAGTTTAGATTCTCTATATTCCTCTGACTCCTCATCTAGCACAATCGACTTATCAGCAGGTTTTTTAATTGGATTTTTCCATTCTGGTAAAGCAACTATTTTTAATTGGCGAAGAAAATCCAATAGAATCTTTAGTTGTCTACCTACATGGTAAGCAGAACTCGCTTTATAATTCACTTTTGCATTTTCAGCAGCCAAGTCAAAATCTGCAATAACCAATTTAGTTAAATCAACTTCACCATATCGGTCTAAGCATATTTGTTCTATTGCCCGAATTGAAAGAATTGTATCTTGGGTTTTTAACTTGCTCTTAATTCTCTGATACTTAACATACGCTTTGGCAAATTCTAGAATTGAATGATGCAAAAGATTTTCAGGTAATCTATCTTTGGATGAAATACCCATTTTGACAAAGTTTACTTCACCTTTCCAATAATTTTCATCAAAACTAATATCTTCATTTAATTCTGATAACTGTTTAACAAAATCAATAAACCGCTTTATTTCGGAGTAAGGAGATTGGATTTTGTCAGATGGAAAATATATTAAATTATCCATGATTAAACTCCTCACAAGCATCAATAACTTGCTGAACAGCAATAATTGTTCGATCATTCACGGCAGCGACTTCAAGGCTACACCCCATCGCAATTAGATCATCTCGTTCTTTTATTAATTGCTCTAGAACTAGATGGTGAGGTGCATTTGCCCAAGGCATAAACTTGCTACACAGATAACATGCGATTGGTGCATAATCGTTACAGTATTGATGTGTACCACATGAGCCGACATCACAATCCTGTTCTACATAAGAAATTCTATTCGCATCTTTAACTTGTGATTGAGCCTCAATCTCATCCTTTACAACTTTTCCCTGAAAAGCATCTGCATATTTGCGTAAACTTTCATCCATGATAGATGATATTTGCTGTGCAATTTCAGGAATACTTTGCACATAGCAATGCGCATTCTGGGTGTCATGATGATCTAACAGTTTTGCAATAACATTCACGCCTGCTTTTTGCCTAGCAGCATTTGTACCAAGCGTGTAGCGAAACCGATATGCAGTGATATGTATTGGTTTACCGGTTTCCCTTGACCGAACACCAAGCTTTCTTACCGCCCCTTTCAATATTTGGGTTAATTCAACCGTAGGCAAATGAATAATTTCTTTTGGCAAAATTTCTGATATTTCATGCCGATTTTCCCAATCCAAATTAACCAATTTCTCAAAATCATAAAATAGCGGTAGCTCTGCAAACTCTTGTTCAGATAGCTCTCGTTTTATTTCTTTACTTAATTTCTGCTTTAAAATTCGAGTATGCTCAAACAATATTTGTACGATACTTTCACGAACTCCTACTTCACGAAAAGCATAACGAAATCCACTAGCACCTCTTATTTTAGCTTTTGGAATATTGAGTACATGAACTTTTTTTTCATCCTTAAACTTATACTTATCGGTCTCGTATAAGTCTTTTACTTTTAACCCAGCAATTTGTATTGGTCGTCTACCTGTCGCACAAAAAATACGAATTAAGGCAGCCTCATAATAGGAAATCTTATTTTCTGCTAAATATTCATTGGTTCTAGTGATAATTGTTTGAAATTCAAATGGGCTAAATGGACCTTCATCTGGATCAAGGGAAAGGACCGCTGCTCCTTTTTCATTGCCACTCAATCTCCATGAATCCATTAGATCGTAAACTTCATCCTCTACTGAGGAATAACCCAAATCATATAGCTTCTTCAAAAAGACTCGTAGCATAACTACTTTGTATTCATCTTTTTTTGCCGAATAAAAATTTTTATAGTTTAAAAGACCTTTAATTGAAAAATGATCTTGATCAGTAATCTCAATATATTTACCAATATATTCGCACATGTTTGCTGTATGTGAACTTGAACTATACTTAGCAAAATGAACCAAAGTCATGACTACATCATATTGGACAGAAAACTCAAAATTTCGTATCCGAGAAATATCTATAGTTTTATTGATATCTAATACCCATTTCTGATCATCAATACTAAACTCATAACCTTTGAATGAGGTAAATGTATTTTGCGACTTATCTAAACTATCGATTCGAATTGATTTATTCATTTTCATTCTCAAATTTTTCTTGGATAGCTAATCCAACCTCTACGGCACGCTTATTCTCTGCACGTCTTGAATATCTTCTTGCACTTTGTGAGTTAGGTATCCAACCCATCAGATACGCACGATCTCTCTCAGCCTGATCTTCTGTTATTTTTCCAGATTTAATTAAAGTCTGAACTTTATCTGTATATTTATCATTCCATGTATGCCTAAATGCATGTGCATGCACATTGAATAAAACGACTTCAGAAATTTCTGAAAAAATTTTGTCTAGTGCATTAATTGAAAGCGGCTGCCCCTTATTTGATAAGATCAAAAAGTCTGTTAACTCTGCATTAGGCACTGTCGATCTATGATTAAGAATATAAGTATCCAATTTTTTCTTTAGATTCTGGTTGAGTGCAATTGATCGACTTCTGGTTTTAACCAACGGTTGATATAGCCTAGAATCACTTCCATCATGAGGATTACGCTTAATAGTAAGATACGACGTACCACCTTGAGAGGGTTTTATATCTGTAATTTTTAAATTTAATAATTCACCTTTACGACACCCAAGATATAAAAACAAATAGGTAATCAGCTCATTTCTATAAGTAATGTAATCTGAAGTCCAAATACGGTTCTGATTATCAGGATCAACTGCCTTTAAAATTTTATTTAGTTGATCAGTATCAAAAGATTTGTATTCAGCCTGAATATCCATGGACTTACGAGGTCTACGAGATTTTAAAAACTGCTTTGTACTTGTTATTGCAGATGAATGAAGATGCGTCTCAAACCACCCAATATATTCGGCAAAATTAGTTAACCGCCGATATATCAATTGTTTGGATACATAGCC
This sequence comes from Acinetobacter sp. WCHAc060033, assembly GCF_004209125.1. Lineage (NCBI taxonomy): Bacteria > Pseudomonadati > Pseudomonadota > Gammaproteobacteria > Moraxellales > Moraxellaceae > Acinetobacter > Acinetobacter sp. WCHAc060033. Next base: position 40,871 of record NZ_SGSW01000011.1, read on the forward strand.
CTGAGTAACAACCAATTTTGCTCTAGCTCGCTCTTTGTTATTACTTTTTGGAAAACTTATGATCTTTTTTTTTGAAGCTGTCCCGCTTAATCGGCTACGATTGAAACTGGTTAAATTTACTAAAGCTTCGATTTCATTTAATTTTAAAAAATCTTTATTTTTAATCCTTTGTTCCAAATCAATTCCTAACTTATCCAATAACTGAAACAGCAACTTAATATCTTCTAGAATAGCTGTAATAGTATTGATTGATTGACCACGATTTCTTAAATGAATGATCGTATATAAATTTGGATAAGTCATAGGAACGCCATCACTATTCAAAAGAACAGCAAATCTCTCTCCACTACTCATTACAAATCTTTTAACAGACATCATAATTAAATTTAACAAAATATCTAAGTATTAAATATCATAATATATAAATAAAAAAATTTACAGAACTATTTCTAGTGTCTGTAAATTTCTTTTGTAACTAACTGCTAATAAAGAATAATTTTATAAACTTTACAAAACATGGTCTCTAGTAGGTGTCAGAACGGAAGGTCATCATCTAAATCTGCTGGTGCTGCCGCTGGAGCAGGCGCTGGTTTAGGCGATTGGAAACCTTGATTGACATTGTTTCCAGCATTGCCATAACCACCTTGGTTGTTATTTCCATAGCCACCTTGGTTTCCACCCTGATTGCCATAACTGCCTTGGTTGCCTTGATTATTGTTGTTGAAACGCGGTTGGTTATAACCACCGTTTTCACCACCCTCGCCACCTTGCTGACGGTTCGAGTCTAACATTTGCATTTGTTCACCACGAATTTCTGTGGTGTAACGTTCTTGACCATTTTGGTCAGTCCATTGGCGAGTACGTAAAGAACCTTCGATATACACTTTCGAGCCTTTACGTAGATATTGCTGTGCAATTTCACCTAAACGGTTGTGTAACACAATACGGTGCCATTCTGTTTGTTCTTTTCTTTCGCCCGTATTTTTATCTGTCCAAGATTCACTTGTTGCAATTGAAAATTGAGTGAGAGAGCCCCCATTAGGGAAAGTTTTAGTTTCAGGATCACGACCTAAAGTACCAACTAAAATAACTTTATTTACACCACGCATTAGACGTTATCTTCCTATTCGATTCTATGTTTTACTTTATAAGAGTTATGTTTAAATGGCTACCTCTTTCCCGAACAAGTGCGTTAAATGTTGTCGCCCAGCATCATCTATTTGCTGTTTATCAACCTTTATATAAGCCACTTGCTGTTCAGACATGACCACGACCTCTTCAATACCACGAATTGCTAATAACTGAGAAGTCCAATCATCGGTTTGTTTATTCTCAGGTAATCGCAACACGATTGATGTTAAATATCGTGGTTGAGCCAGCCCAAAACTAATGAGCAGCCAAATTATAGCAATTGCTGATAAAACACTCCAACCCATTGTTGTATTATTCAGCAAAATTAATTGCCCACCGAGTGTGCCACCGAAAAAAGCCCCTAAAAATTGAGCACTTGCATTGACACCCATGGCTGTTGCTTTGGATTGAATTGGTGCAGTTTTAGATAACCAAGAAGGCAGTAATGCTTCCATCACGTTAAAGGCAATGAAAAATAAACCCAATCCTAACAATAAGATATATTTAGACTCATAACCAAAAATCAAAATAATTAAGCCAACAATGATTCCTGCAATCGCAGTCAGGAAAATACTACGCATTTTGCGATATTTTTCAGCAAGAATAATACTTGGGAATGCAAAAAACAGACTGATCACTAATAAAGGCAAATACACAATGCCGTGTTTTGATAATGGAATGCCTGCAAAATTAATCAATTGCGATGGGACATAGACAAACATCGCCGTCAGCAATAAATGCAGTGAAAATACCGATACATGTAGACGATTGAGATCCCCCATTTTCAAGACTTGCTTGAGTTGGTTGAGATAGCCTTGATTAAAATTCTTATGGTGACGTGTGGTTTTCGGCACGAGGAATAAGCTTACAATCGCCAATAAGCCCATGATGGTCGTTACCCAGAATAATCCTGAGATACCCACTAAACTGGTGAGCCAAGGTCCTAAGCTAAAAGCAACAGTAAAAGATAAACCAATACTCATGCCCATGACTGCCATGGCTTTGGTTCGGTTTTCTTCACGGGTGACATCGGCAAGCAATGCCATCACAACTGCGGATACAGCCCCTGCCCCTGCGATTGCACGACCAATGATGACACCATAAATGGTTTCCGACATTGCCGCGATTGCACCACCTAAGGCGAATAGCAATAAGCCAAAGACGATCAGCGGTTTTCGGCTAAAACGGTCTGCCCAAAGACTAAACGGAATTTGCAAAATGGCTTGGCTTAGACCATAAACACCGACAGCCAAACCGATTAAAGCAGGAGTGGCATATTGATACGACTGCCCTGCTACAGCAAAGACAGGAATAATCATGAACAACCCCAACATGCGTAAAGCAAAAATACTACTTAAAGCAAAGGTCGAGCGGCGTTCTAAAGGATTCATCATATCTACTGGCTTATCAAAACTGGCGAGCTAATCTTTAGCCACATCATCGCATATTGTGGCAACTTTGTGAAAACATTGAGCATAAAAAAGAGCACTTTCAAAGTGCTCTCTATTGTAATCATTTTTCTTAAAAATGGATGAATCCTATTTCTGAAAAATAATCGTGCTAATCCTAGCCTTTCTGTTCAATGCGTTTGTTATATTGAATCGAAGCAATCACTGCCCAAACAATAAATGCTACACCGATTAAACCTGTCACAACTTCTGGTACGTGCAGACCAGTACCACTTGCAAGCATGATAAATGCCAAAGCACCAATCGCATAATGCGCACCATGTTCTAGATAGATATAAGCATCCAATGTACCTTTATCGACAAGATAAATCGTCATCGAACGAACAAACATCGCACCAATCGCTAAACCCAGCATGATGATCACAACATCGGAAGTAATCGCAAAAGCACCAATTACCCCATCAAAACTGAATGATGCATCGAGCACTTCGAGGTAAATAAAACCACCAATACCCGCTTTAATAATACCTGTCGGTGCACCATTGGCATCATGCCCGACCGCATTACCATTTTCATCCACCTCAGGCTCACCACCCAACATGTGACTCAGTACTTGTACACCTACATAGACCACGATACCCCAAATTCCAGCCATCACGACAACCAAACGGCTTTCTTCTGCAATATTTGCAGCCATGATCAACAATCCAATCAAAGCAAGGAATACTGACATTGCAGGAACGTTTGCAAGATTTGCCAAACGCTTTTCCAACCATCTAAACCAGTGCGTATCTTTACCTTCATCCAAGAAGAAGTTTAAGAATACCAATAGTAAGAATGAACCACCGAAAGCGGCGATTTCAGCATGGTGTGCCATTAACTTAGCTGAATATTCAATTGGATTATTCAATGCCATACGCACAACGTCCATCATGCCCATGTCTGCTGTTACAGCCACGATCACGACAGGGAAAACCAAACGCATACCAAAAACAGCGATAAGAATACCCACTGTTAAAAAGATCATTTTCCAAAAATGATCCCAGTTACGTAGTACAGATGCGTTCACAACAGCATTGTCAAAAGATAAAGACACTTCCATGACTGCGAGAATCGCTGTAATGGTAAGCGCTGTAATCATCGCTTGGACACCCGCTTCAGGATGATGTGCAAAGCCCCAATATGCGGCAAGCCCTAAGCATATGATTGAAAATATGATTGAGAAACCAAAATGTTTCATCATGAGAATTAACCTACGGAAAATAGTTTTTTAAATCGATCAAACTGAAATAAAAATTGAGTTTTTAATGCGCTCATTATGACGACTTTTTCACACTTTTCCAAAACACTTCGTATGATTTTTTGAATTATCATTTTTATCCAAATTTCTTTTCATATCTTGTGCAACGATCTATTGCTATATTCTCTTCACGACAGAATTTTATTGTGATTGGATCTCTTCTATGTCTTTTTCTCAAGACGTTTGGCAACGTAATCTTGCCTTATACCAAAAAACCCTCGCCCTACCATTTAATCAGGAACTTGCCAGTGGTTCATTAAGCAAAGAAGCTTTTTGTCACTACGTGATTCAAGATGCACATTATTTGGTGGCGTATGGACGTGCTTTAGCCGTCTGTGGCGCAAAAGCCTTTGAAGCGGATGATATTATTCAATTCACCCAAGGTGCTAAAGAAGCCATTGTGGTTGAACGTAGTCTACATGATGGTTTCATGAAAGATTTTGGCATCAGTAAAGATGATTTTGAAAATACGCCTTTAACTTTGGCATGCCATCATTACACGTCATTTTTAACTGCAACAGCATGGTCTGAAAGTTACCCTGTGGTACTGGCTTCATTGCTTCCATGTTTTTGGATTTATGCTGAAGTGGGCAAAGATATTGTCAGCAAATCCGTTGCCAATAACCCTTACCAAGCATGGGTCGATACCTACTCAGGTGAAGAATTTAATGAAGCGGTGAAAAATGTTTTAGCGACGATTGATCGTATCGCGGAACGTTGTGATGCAGACACGATTGAGAAAATGCACAAGGCTTATACCAAAGGTGCTGAACTGGAATGGTTATTCTGGGATGGTGCGTATAATCAAAGACAATGGTTAGGCTTAGATCAATAATCTAAATCCTCTCAATCTTCTTATCAAACAGAAGATTGAGAGGATGAGTGAAATGTAAGAATTACAATAAATTCACAACCAATAAGGCAACCAAAGCAGGTAATGCCTGAATATATAAAATCTTTTTACTCGCTGTCACAGCACCATAAATCCCAGCGACCAATACACAGCCTAAAAAGAAATTCGCCAATTGAATAGCAAACGGTGCAGATGCACACAAAGACCAAATTAAACCTGCTGCTAGAAAACCATTATATAAACCTTGGTTTTGTGCCAATACTTTGGTCAGTTTGGCTTTTTCCAAACTATTACCAAAAGCTTTCATTCCCATCGGTTTGTCCCACAGAAACATCTCTAGAACCAAGAAGTAAATGTGTAGCACTGCTATGAATCCGATTAGTATATTGCCAATCATACTCCGCTCACCTTTATCATTTTTGCATTATGTGGATGAAGCTAAAATTAGCATATAAATTTAACTTTTTAATTCTTAAATAATGACGTTAACGTTAACGTTGTCAAAATAAAATATCACCAAACCCTTTTTGATGATATTTCATGAAAATAATTAATCCGAAATCAGTTGATATAACCAAGGTAAAGCTGTTGCAAGCAGAATACTGACGGCTAAACCGAACATCAATTTCATCGCATCTTTACTAACATTACGAGAGGTTCGATATTTATTCACTTCATTCAAATGCATCGCCATGGCAAATTCACGCCCTGCCAATAAGCCTAAGAACACCCAAGTGGTACTCATCGGAATATTACTAAGCTCTTTAAATACCAATAAAATCGTCGCGTACATGAAGTCAATAATTGTGGCTGAACGGACATCTTGCACCCCAGTTTTAGTGTCAATAATATTTTGAATCGCCCCACCACGCTGATAAAACACCACACCCAATAAAATCACAAATACGCTGATCGCAAAAAGCATAAACCATAAAGGCACGGCGCGAGGAACATAAACAAAGATATTAGCAAGATCTTGAATCAGCCACTGACTCCATAAAAAACCTGTCGCTACCCATTGGATGGCAATCCATGCTTTCGGTGTCGGCTGATGCCGTGTTTCACTAAAATAAATCGTGACTTTTTTGACCACAAAACGATAAATAATGATCGCTGCGATAAATGCAACCGCGTAACCCATCATTGACTTGGTCAGCATTGCGCTCAAGCTACTCGGAGAGAAAATCGTGAGCACTAAGAACGTGGTACTGACAGGAATACCATAGCGTGTCAAAAACAGCAGAATCAGTGGCGGAATAACATACAACCATGTCATTCCTTCTTTGGGAAATGGAATCGTTTCTAGACGACCATAGGATGCGTCACCCACGCCTGATACCCACCAACCGTACATTAAGACAACTGTTAAAATGGTACTGGTGTACAGCCAAAGCATCCACCAAGGGCGATGTGCATTGGAAGAAATAAACGTTCCTAAGGTTTGCGGAACATCATTCCCCACAATGGAATAAGCAGCTAGACAGAAGCCAATGATCATTAAAACATCAATGCTCATGATGCTAAACCTCTATTTAGACACATAAAAAAGCCGTCTTTCATTTGATAAAGTGTGCGATATTATTCCACTTTTCATATTTTAAACATGTTTAATTATTCATATCCTGTAAAATTAAAAACAGGAGTCACATTGGACTCCTGTTAAATATTTGATAAATGAATAAAAATCATTCTTTAAACAGATCTTTTTGCTTCAACCACTTATCTAATATTCACTTGATAGACTGCTGTTGTACCACTAACTTCATTTCCAACAATCAGCAAGGGTTTCGCATTTGGCGAATCTTTGGCAGCAACAAAAGTTAAGCCTTCTGGGCCCAAATCACTCTTTTCGATCAAGCGCTGCTTCCCATCTTTATCCAAAATCGGTTGCCCTTTGGCATCGGTATAGACCTGATCTTGCTTAAAAGTACGGTCATTAAAATATTGCATAAACGTCGGTTTTTGAGGGTTGCTAATATCATAAACCATAATGCCACTTTGACGTTCTAAACCAATAAATACAAAAGTCTTTTTGCCAATTTTACCAATCGTGATTCCCTCAGGCTCAGGTCCTTTATTATCACTACGATCATCCAAAGCTGGTGCTTCATGGTCGCTGTTAAAATAATTTGGGAATAATTCAGCAACTTTACGTTCTAGCTCACTGCCAGAGTCCCAGACCAATTTTCCTTGCGCATCCCAAATGCTAAATGATCGCGCACCATAGGCATAAAGCTTGTTATATGTCAGTAAACCATTGGCATCCAGTTTAGGAGAACCATCTGCATTGGTTGCATACCCCATATTCCATGCAATATTTAAACGTCCAAGTTGCGCATCATCACGGCATAATGCTGGATCGGTTGCTGTCGCACCACAATATGCAAATACAGTTGGATCCAGTTTCGCACCTTTTGCACCAATAGCAATTTGTTGTAAATGTGCAGGATAATCACCCTTACTATTAAAACCTTTGACGTTAAACAAGTGCTTCATACGAATGGCTTCGACATAACCTTTACTGCTATTTCCTGCAAAATAAGCAGTTTCATCTGCCAACCATTCACGTGAATCACCTTCATTGGCTGTGACTAAATACGTTGAACCATTGGCTTGATAATGTGAAATTGCATCAGGCTGATACATGCCCTGCACACCTTGCCATGCTTGGATATTGATTTTTTTATCTTTGTCACTCACATCTAAGGCATTATTTTCAAGACCATGATCTTTATAGCCTAATGCAAAAATATCAGTCACTTTTTTTGCGCCAATATCAATTTTAGCAATCGCATTATTTTCTTGTAAGCTTACCCATGCAGTCTTACCATCATCACTAATAGTAATGTATTCAGGCTCTAAATCTTGAGCAACTGTCGCATTTGGTCCAAAAATTCGCACACCTGATTGAATCAACTCAGCCTTTTTATCATTCCACGCTTTAAAGTCTGCAACAACTGCGGTTGGTTTGGTGATGTCTGATACATTGATAATGCTGATTGAACCTTCTGGATCGACACTATAGTCATTATTGGGTTCAGCCTCGTTCGCAACCAAAACCGTCTTTGCATCTGGGCTGAACGTGAGCATGTCAGGCAATGCACCAACGTCTACTTTGCTGATAAATTTCAAATCTTTGGCACTAAAAAATGCCACGATACCTTTATCTGTTTTGGTTTTCGCTTGAACCGCTAAAGCAACAATACCGTTTTTCACAGCAACAGAATTTACTTCAGAATCAGTAAGTTGATCGCGTGCTGAGAGTTCACCGATATGTACGGGCGCTTCAGGTTTCGTAGCATCCAAGACATCGACCAAACCTTTTTTGGCATTGACTACAAAAATGCGTTTTGTCGATGCATCAAAAGCTGGAATTTCTGCTGCACTTTCCGCAAATATGCCTGTTTCATAACGACCAATGCGACTTAGACTGATACTTTCAGGTGTAGCCTCTTCAACCACTGGTGGTGTGATTACCGCTGTGTCATTGTTATCATCATTACATCCAACCAACCCCAGTGTAAGCATTGCAACACACAATGCAGAAATTTTGAATTTCATGTTTTACCTAATATTTGCTTAAATTTTGACTAATTTATTAAGCTTAGGTGTAAACTTCATGACACTCATATGTCAGTTTTATTGCAAAAAATTGACCATTACAGTGATCAAAGCACAACACAAAGCATCAGGCTTTTGTTTTAAAATATCACCACTCACCCCAAACTCTTGCTCATATGACTGTCGCACCCACGCATTTAAAGTTACAGCCTGAATTTTATTTATTGGTTTTTTTGGTGTCGATCGGCTTTTTTATGCAAGGTTTAGACACCACCATTATCAATACAGCATTACCTGCAATGGCAACGAGCTTGCAAGAAGACCCGCTCAAAATGCATGGTGTGGTGATTAGCTATGTTTTGGCTGTGGCTGCCTGTATTCCTTTAAGTGGATGGTTTTCAGATCGTTTTGGTGTCCGTAATACTTTTTTTGCTGCCATCGTCATTTTCACTACAGCATCTATCGGTTGTGCATTATCTAACAGTTTTAATACTTTAATCATATTTCGTGTTCTACAAGGGATTGGTGGTGCATTTCTCTTGCCTGTTGGGCGTTTGGCCATGCTGAGAATTATTCCCCGTGAACAGTTTTTATCGGCAATGAGTACCATGAGCCTTGCGGGCTTACTCGGTCCATTGGCAGGTCCTATTCTTGGTGGATGGTTGGTTGAATATGCCTCATGGCATTGGATTTTTTTAATTAATGTTCCGATCGGGCTACTTGGGATGTTAGTCACATTTAAAGCCATGCCAAATGTCACTGAAGCCTCAGTAAAATCATTTGATTTAAGTGGTTTTGTGCTTTTAGCCATTGCGATGATTGGGATGGCTTTAGGGATTGAAAATATTGCCAGTACTGAAGTTTCAAAATCACTGAGTATAGGTTTACTGATCTCAGGGTTCATTGCCGCTTTAATCTATGCTTATCATGCGCATACGCATCAAAATGCCTTATTTCGTAGTCGCTTATTTAAAAATAAAATCTATTCAATTGGTGTTTTAGGCAACTTTTTCGCGCGCTTTGGTAGTAATGCTGTCCCTTTTCTTTTACCGCTGATGCTACAAGTTGCGTTTAATATGGAGCCCTTTATGACAGGTGTGATGTTGACACCAATCGTGATCGGTTCATTGGTTTCTAAACCGATTATTCGACCAATTTTGCAACGCACAGGCTATCGTTCAATTTTAATTGTAAATACCTTATTGATCGGGTTGTGTATTGCCAGTTTTGCTTTACACACAGCGGACACACCGACATGGCTCAGAACATTGCATTTCTTTGTCTTTGGGGTAATTAACTCACTTCAATTCGTCGCCATGAATACATTTACACTCAAAGATTTACCGCAACAAGATGCCAGTAGTGGCAATAGTTTCTTGTCGATGATTATGATGTTGTCGATGAGTATCGGGATTGCAGTTGCAGGGACTTTACTGAACGCTTTCACAAATTACTTCAATCAAGCACATATTACCCAAGCATTCCATTACACGCTAATTTGTTTAGGTTTAATGAATATCGTGACCATGATTATTTTCCTACAAATTCCCAAGAATTTTAAGGATTAAAGGCTTCAAAATAACTTAGATAAAATAAACTAAATAAAGTGACTAAATAAAGAATAAGGAAACACAACATGATCATTCCCAAATATTGGGCTGAAGCAAAAATAACAATTCAGCATGAAGAAAAACAAATAACCATTAAACGCTTTGGATGGTCAGATCTGAGTATGGAGGATGCTCAAATACATGCTGAAGCTCGCAAAACTGAAGCCGTTGAGAAGCTTAAGTCTCGCCAAGATGTCCGAAAATTTGATCATAAAATTCCTTACAATAGCAGTGAAGGACTTCCCATACGTGAAGAAATCATAGACCAACAAAATGATGTAATTATCACGCGTAATTCTTATGGTGCGCTTTGTCTAAATACACCTGATGTACTCTTTGCAGATATTGATTTTAATGATGTACCAAGTCGACAATTGTATTTTTCAGGCTTATTTACACTCTTTTTGCTCTGCGCTGTGAGCGCATTATTATTCAAATCATGGATTGTACTTGGTATAGGTATACTGTTTTCGATCATGATCAGTCGACAAACTGCTGAAAAGTTATTAGAGATTCAACATCGATTTATTGCCAACCCTGAGCAACAGGGCTTAGCACTCATTCGTAGTTTCTCTCAAAGCCATCCAACATGGCATTTACGTGTCTATCGGACACCAAAAGGCTTTCGTGTTTTAGTGATGCATCAGATATTTGATCCAAGAGGTGAGGAAGCTCAACAGCTTTTCAACGCATTACAAGCTGATCCGAATTATGTACGCATGTGTAAGAACCAAAATTGTTTCCGCGCAAGAATCAGCCCTAAACCTTGGAGAATCGGTGTCGAAGCATTGCGTTCAGGTGTTTGGCCTGTTCAAGAAGATCGTTTACTCGACCGAGAAATTTGGATCACAAAATATCAGTCACTTGCTCAGAAATATGCTTCATGTAAGTTTATAGAACAATTGGGTAGTCAATTGACGCATCCCAAGGCAAAACGCGTACAATCGATACATGATCAATACTGTAATGCGAATCTTAACTTAGAAATCGCATAACATGCGTACAGGATTATCTTGTGAAACATTCAGCCAAAACCGCCAAACTCATCCGTACTCGTTTCACGTTAATCATCACGGGACTGTGTAGTGTAATTGGTTTGGCAATGTTGTATGTTAATATTGCTTCTGCTGAACCTTATCCAATTAAAGGCTTCGATGTGTCACACCATCAGGGTGATATTGATTGGAAAAAAATCTCTCCAAAGCAATATCAATTTGTTTATCTCAAAGCCACAGAAGGTGGTGACTATCAAGATGATAAATTTCAAGACTATTGGTTAGAAGCACGTGAACGTGGCATGCGCGTTGGTGCGTATCACTTCTTTCGTTTATGCCGTGATGGCGATATTCAAGCACAGAATTTTATCAAAACCGTTCCGATCAAAACCAATGCACTGCCCCCTGTCATCGACTTGGAATATGATAGCAATTGCATCAATACATTCACCAAAGAACAGTTGCTCAAACAGATCAAATCTATGCATGACCAATTGCAAACGCATTATGCCAAACAACCAATTTTCTATACTTCAAAAGTGTTTTATAACATGGTGTTAATCGGTGAATTTAAGGATACCCCGATTTGGATTCGTGAATATAAAGAACAACCTGATTTAAAAGATGGACGTCCGTGGACATTTTGGCAACGCACCAATCAAGGCAAAATTTCAGGTATCAATAAAAATGTCGATTTGAATGTGTTTCATGGTGATGAAAAACAATGGAAACAGTTTTTGCAGCGGAATTATTTACACTAAAAACATCCGATAACAAGAGAAAAATTATGGACTTTCTTCAAGATGTCACGCATGAACAATTTGATTATTGGATCAATTTTTATTCCGTTATTTTTACACTGCTTATTTTATCTTTATCCATCAACCTTAGCTTTTTTATCAAAAATATATGGAATCGAATACTGTCCATCTTGGTGATGAATGGGATTTTTGCGCTTATTTTGGATTATTTTTTTGCTATTCCTCAAGTCGGATATCACGAACAACGCATGTTTTATGTGTTTATTTACAAAGGATATAACCAAAATTTGTTTGGTGGTTTTTTTACTGTGATCATTGCATTCATTGCCCTACTCATTCTCTTACTTCGATATTTTTTACAATGGCGGAAGCATCACCATGTATAGAATCATTAAATTTTCACTCATCATCAGTGTTTTACTCATTTGAATATTCATCCATTTTTTCAGTAATTGTTGGCTGCTTCTGACGGATTCACAGAATGATCTTTCCAAACAATCCAATCTTTTCACCTTTCAACCGACACAGATCGATTCAGGCAGTGGAGCGTATTGGCGTTATGCAGAAGATCATAAAAACGATTACTATTTTTCAGAACAACAGGCTCAAACTTACTATGTAATGTCCAAGCAACAAACTTGTAAACCTTTAAATCATGTAGATTTTTCAACATGGTGTCAGCCACAAAAATATACTCCATAAAGTCATATACTCCGTCATCATTTGACGTAATACATTCATCGCAATAAATTTACAGATGAGTCCTCAGCCCAATTCAGTTAAGATAAAATTGATCTTGTCGCTTTGACTTAAGTACCTATGCGAAAAATCATTCATATTGATATGGACGCGTTCTATGCCTCAGTAGAACTGCGTGAACGTCCTGAGTTGCAACATTTACCTGTGGTGATTTCCTCACATCACCCTCGGGCAGTGATTGCTGCTGCATCCTATCCTGCACGGCAGTTTGGACTCCGTTCTGCTATGTCGATGGGACAAGCCAAGAAACTTTGCCCGCAAGTGGTGGTGATTGAACCTAATTTTGATAAATACCGTGAGGTATCACAGCAGATTCATGAGATTTTTCAACAATACACACCGCTGATTGAACCACTTTCTTTAGATGAAGCTTACTTAGACGTCACTGAAAATTTAAAAAATATTCCCAGTGCGACAGAAGTGGCTGAATGTATTCGTGCAGATATTTTCAAAGTGACAGGCTTAACTGCATCCGCAGGGGTTGCCCCAAATAAGTTTCTCGCCAAAGTTGCCTCAGATTGGAATAAACCGAATGGTATCTGCATCATTAAACCCAGTCAGGTTCAGCATTTTATTCATGATTTACCATTAAAAAAAATCCCTGGCGTGGGCAAAGTCACCCAAGAAAAATTAACCAGTTTAAATCTACAAACATTGGGGGATTTACAGCAGATTGATGAAAATGTACTGATTCACCATTTTGGAAAATATGGCAAACAATTGTTTCTATATGCACAAGGGGTTGATGAACGACCTGTTCAAGCTGAACGACAACGTCAACAAATTTCCAAGGAAACCACCTTTGATGATGATCTGACCCTCGAACAATGCTCAGGCTGTTGGGACACGCTAATTGAACGAGTCTGGCTCAGTTTAGATAAAAAACAAATGTCTGCACGTGGTGTCACGGTCAAACTGAAATTGAAGAACTTTCAAGTGTTACAACACAGTAAAAGCTTTAAAATGGCTTTGAAATCTCAACAAGAAATGGTGCAAGTCATTCAAATTTTGTTAAATGAAATGCAAATTCCCAGTCATTTTCAATTCCGTTTGATCGGCGTCGGTTTATACCAACTCGCAGAACAGCAAGATGAGTCACAACTGTCTTTGTGGTGAACGCACTCTTAAAGAATCTCTTGCTCAAATCACAGAACAATGAATAAATCTAAAATTATTCAGCCAATCTATCCAAAAATTTTTGAATCAACGTTGATACTTGATCTGCATGAACATTCGCCAAATCATGTTGCCCATTTTCAATCACATGCAGTTCTGAAATCACAATCTTACCATGTAAATATTGCCCCACTGCCACTGGACTGATCGGATCATTATTTCCCCAAATCAATAACACAGGACAGTCAATTTTATAAAGCTGTTCATCTAAAAAGATGTGCGGACGAACGAACCAATCAGGCACAGAGAAGTTTAGTTGATAATCCTCTCTCCAATCCGCCACATCAAATGGGCTTAAGTCGATACCACCTGATGTCGCGACCAAGACTACAGCTTCAATCAATTCTGGCTTTTGCAATGCCGCTTGCACCGCAAAAATTCCACCCATTGATTGCGCAATGATGACTGAGGGTTGTTGAATTTGATCTAGAACATAACGCTGCAAATCTTCGAAACTGTGTACATCGACATGATCGGGATAACCACCAAAACTGGGATAAGCGATTACTGTCTTTTCTCCAGTCACAACGAGTTTTTCTGCAACAGGGCGCCAAAATTCAGTATTTCCAGATGCACCAGGTAAAAAGATCAAATTCATTGGGTACTAAAAACCACTTTTTGCTTTAGCATTTTGAAATGCGGGGCGCTGTTGAATACGGTCAGCATATTCTTTTAATAAGGGATATTTCCCTGCCACACGCTCTTGCAAAGCAACGATCGGAAAACTCATTTGAATATCTGCAAAAGAAAAATCCCCTGCAAAATAATCATGTTTGGTTAAATGACTTTCTAAGAAAGGAATGTGATCTGCCAACCGAGGATTAATAAAACCTGCTTTTACGCCTTCAGTAATCTTCTTTGCAACAGGTTTAATAATAAAAGGCACATGCTTGGGTACATTGCTCAATACCAAGTTAAATACCAATAAAGGCATCAAAGAACCTTCTGCATAGTGCATCCAATAATTGTATTGCATCAGATCTTTGGGTTCGTGAGGTTTGAATTTATTTTCAGTGTCATAAGTGCTTTGTAAATAATCCAAAATCACCGCAGATTCAGCAATAACCAAATCACCATCCGTTAATACGGGCGCTTTACCTAAAGGATGAATCTGTTTGAGTTCAGGTGGCGCAGCAAAAGTCGGTAAGCGTTTATAATATTTGACTTGATATTCGACACCTAACTCTTCCAACGCCCACAAAATTCTCAGAGAACGTGACTGTTCCAAATGATGTAACGTAATCATTGTTATTGCCTCTATTATTTTGCATTGACTATAAGCGATTATGATAAAAAAAGGCATCTTGTTTTTACAAAATGCCTTTTCATTGAAATAGAAAATCAAATAATTGACGTATTAATTTCCACACTACGCAACAAAGTTTTGGTCACAGGTGTTTTCTGACAAATATCTAAAACCTTCTGATGTAATTCTTCAGTTAAAGGTTGAGCAAATGACAAACGACGTTCAATCCATTCCTGCCCTTCTTTATTGGCATTAAAATCTGCTTTAACTTGAAACTCACCCAAATCAAAACCTTTGTGTTGCGCATACATACGCAAGGTAATCATGGTACAAGAAATCAAGCCTGAACAAATAAAATCATACGGCGCTAAACCCTTGTCCTGCCCACCAAAAGATTCAGGTTTATCGGTAATCAAATGATGCTTACCACTGCTTACCTCTCCAGACCACGGTTCAGGCAAGCTTTTTACTTGAGCTTGTGCAATAACAGCCATATTATTTTCCTTATCTGAATTCATTATTTAAATGAGCGATGTAAATGACTTACTTCGATGGACGCATTTTTTCAGGGAATGCTGGAGCTTCTAAACGTGCACCCTCATAATCAGGAATCGTGCCAAAACGTGCATCGTGATTGATCCATTGCTCAGTCGCAATTTTCAATTCTTCCTGAGTACGTCCCACCAAATTCCACCATAGCAAAATTGGGGACTCAAACGGCTCACCACCAATCAACAATAAACGTGAGCCTTGCGGTAACTCTACCTCAATTTGAGAAACACCTGGCTCTAACACCACCATGTTATCGCTATTCAAAGTATGACCATTGACTACCGCATCACCTTCCAATGCAAGGAAGCCATATTCATATTTAGGGTTCAGCGGAATCACAGATTTGGTCGATTCTTTGGCAAAAAAATCGATCCCAAGTAATTCAGTATGGACTTTGACAGGTGAATGTTTACCCAAAAAATCACCGACTAATACGGTAAATTCAATATTGTCTTTTTCTACAATCGGCAATTCTGGGTAATGATCAAACTGCGGTGCCATATTGATTTTGTCGTCAGGTAAAGCAATCCATAATTGCGCAGCATGCATTTTGGTTTCAGTATTTGGCGCAACCTCAGTATGTGAAATACCATAACCTGCGGTCATTAAATTGACCTGTTTCGGGCGAATGAGTTGCTTAGAACCGATGCTATCGGTATGCATCAATGTGCCTTCTATCATCCACGTAAATGTTTGCAAACCGATATGCGGATGCGGTCCTACATCTAAGCCATCACCTTGTGAAAAGTCCACTGGACCTGCGTGATCAAGAAAACACCATGCGCCGATCATACGCTTTTGGCGACTCGGTAAAGCACGTTTAATGACTGTGCCTTTGCCTATTTCCGCAGCGCGAATAGGAAAATCTTGAATAAATTGATTCACATATTTTTCGCAATCATCTGAATGGGAAAGTTCGGTAAAATTGGTATTGGTCATTTTATTATCCTAAAGTTGTTCATCAGTCTAGGATGTCTATTCAACATCTTTTGTACTTTAATTACTTGAATTGATCATAAAGAATCAATTTGCGTCGAACCATCACTATCTTAATACGCTGAATACCATCTATAGGACAATGATAATTTTGCTTTTTGTTGTAAATCATCAGATAACATTCTGTCAGTGCCAGAATAAAGCCATTTCTAAAACCATTAAATCAAGAGCATCACTCAGTTTTTAAAGTCTCCAAAACCTGATCAATCATATTTTCACGATCAATCTCAGACAAATCATCAAACTGCCCATCGACCAGTAAATGACTTAAACCATGCACCACACTCCATGATTTAACCGCAAGCACTTTGGCTTTGGCGTCATCTACAGACACATTTAAAGCATTGGCAATCGCATATAACATTCCTGTATAAGCCAAATTTGCCATCGCTTTTAAGTTTTCATCGGCTTGGCTCACAGTAAAACGTCCGTACATTAAACGAAACAGTGCAGGATACTGCATGGCAAAAGCAATATATTGTTTACCTGACAAAATAAAACCTTGCCTACTGTCCTCCGAGTTTTGAATCGCCTGACCTTGAAGCGTTAATAATTGTTCAAAACCATGAATCGCCATGGCAATTAATAATTCTTCTTTATTGGCAAAATGCCGATAAACGGAATTTGCCGAAACGCCAATAATTCGGGTCAGTTCACGCATACTGAACTCAGTGCCCTGCGAAGACTCCAATAAAATCAAGCCCTGCGTCAATAAAGTTTCACGCAGATTGCCATGATGATAAGTCGTGACCGAATCGTGGATTTTTTTATTCAATGTTGACACCGTAAACATTAATATTATAAATTAAATGTGACTACTGTACACATTGCACAAATTATACGAAACAAGCAATAAAAACTCAAAAAGGATGCAGAATTATGTCAAGTTTCATGAATAACTTAGCCAATAATCGCTTGGCTATGGGAACACTGAATTTCTTTGCCGAACTTGCAAAAAAGCGCATCCCCTATGTGGATGATAACCCCTTTCTCAAAGGTCCTTTTGCACCTGTCGCTGAATCATTTCATCACGATTTCAACGTCATTGGTACGATTCCAAAGCAGCTTGATGGTCTCTTTTTACGCATGGGACCGAACCCATTAGAAGTGAAAAATCCTACACTTTATAACTGGTTTATTGGCGATGGTATGGTGCATGGACTACGCCTCAAAGATGGACAAGCCTTATGGTGTAAAAGTCGCTATGTCGGCACACATCAGGTTCATGACAAATTAAAACGTCCTCGCATCGAAGGCAATCCTCGTGGTGTGGCAGACATTACCAATACCAATATTATTGGTCACGCAGGAAAAATCTGGACCATTGTAGAAGCAGGACCGCTTCCTGTTGAAATGGATGCCGAGCTGAACAGTGTGCGTTATCGTTTATTTAATGATGATGAAAAATTTGCATTTTCAGCACATCCACACAAAGACCATGAAACAGGTGAATTACATGCGATTTGCTACGATTCTTTGGTGATGAATCAAATTCATTATCACGTGATTGATCAAGATGGAAAACTGAAAAACCGTGTCAGCATTCCTGTACAGCATGGTCCAATGATGCATGACTGTAATATGACCGCAAGTAAAATGGTAATTTTTGATTTGCCGATTACATTCTCAATTTCCAATATCATGCGTGGTGCTGATTTCCCTTATCAGTGGAATGAAAAACATCAAGCAAGAATTGGTTTATTACCTAAAAATGGCAATGCCGAAGACATTCGTTGGTTCAAAGTCGATCCATGTTTTATTTTCCATAGTTGTAATGCTTATGATCTAGAAAATGGCGATGTGATTTTAGATGCTGCTGTGCATGATGAAACCTTTAAAAACACCATTCAAGGTCCATCGGATGGTCAGGTGGTACGTTTTGAACGTTGGCATTTGCAATATGCAACAGGTGAAATTAAGCGTACAGTCATTTCTGCAACACCTCAGGAATTCCCTCGTTTTGATGAGCGTTTGGCAGGAAAACCCTATCGTTATGCTTATACGATTACTTTAGGCGAAGAAGGGATACCGGGCAATCCAACCGATATTCAAGCGAATTATTTGTTGAAACATGATTTAGAGTCGAATGAAACCACACAACATTTTTATGGTGAGGGTTATGTGACAGGTGAAGTGATTTTTATTCCAAATTCTGATGCTCATGGTGGAGATGAAGGTTGGTTAATCTCTTATGTACATTCAATCGACTGCAAAAACAGTAAAGTGGTGATTTTGAATGCCAAAGATATTACCCAAGAACCTGTGGCGATCATTGAACTGCCGACACATATTCCTTTAGGTTTTCATTCCAATTGGGTGAATCAAGCGGACTTAGATGTAAAGTAGGAGAATAAAAAATATGGAAAATACACTAATCATTCAACAGGGGCGTTGTACATGTGGGCAATCCTCTTTTAGTGTCGATGGTACGCCACTGATTCGATTTATTTGCCACTGTCGTATTTGCCAAGACCTTTATCAAAAGCCTTTTGCCGATGTTGTGATTTTCCCTGAAAATGCGGTCAAATTGCAAACCACTGAATCGGTTGAATTTAAGAAGTTTCGTGCACCACCTGCGGTCAATCGTGGCATTTGTAAGTCCTGTGCAAAACCTGTGTTCGGTGTGATGTGGGTTGCGCCATTTACACGATTTGCATTTGTTCCTGCGATGAATTTAGCAGATTCTTCTCAACTGCCTGAACCTGTAGGACATGTGTTTTATCATCGCCATGTTGAGGAAATGTATGATGGTATGCCGAAAATCAATGGCTATGTGGCGAGTCAATTGTTTTTATCGCAGAAGATTTGTATGAGCATGGTATTACAGAAATTTTCATCATAATGATCAATAAAAAAGCCTGACATCCTGTCAGGCTTTTTTACGTATTTGATGCTTTGGTCTGACTCCTGTCGAACCTGCACTTCCTTTGCTGTCTTTTATTATTTTTTCTGGAGCATCCTGCTCTCTATGTCCCCATGATAAGAAATTGATGTTGATCTGTATATGCGACAAATCCCTAAATCTTTGTACGCTTAAGCTTACATCGACATGACTCATTGCATCATAAAATTATTTCGATGGAGGTGATAAATCAACCACCAAAGCAGTAAAACGACGTACTAAAGGTAAGAAAATCATCACGGTGGGAAATGCAACCAACCATGAAAATAGCCAGATTCCCAACCATTGACTAAAAAAGCCATCAAACCAACCGATATTTTTCCATAAATTAAGCATGGAAATTGTGCCACTCATCAACCCAGAAAGGAGTAATGGCATAATGACACCTGCATACTTGGCAGGAAGTTTTGGGATTCGCCCGATCATCATTGCAGATTTATCTCGCATTCAACTCAGCTCTTTGCTTTACCTGTTGCTTCATATTTTTCATAAACTGTAAAATGGCAGGCTCTAAGTCTTTGAATAGAATATGATCTCTATGCATAAGCATTACTTCTAAAAACAATTTCAAACCAATCGCAAAAGCTTTGGTGGTTTCCTCATCAAAAAACTCAGCTGCAGTTAAACGTTCTACAATTTTAAAAATATCATCATGATTGCCAACATTAAATTCAATGTTTTCATCATAAGTTGATGGATTGCCTTTAGCATCAGCGAGATGCTGAACGGTCACATGGTATTGATGTTGCTTCATATTTATACTCTTTTCATTTCAATGGGATGTATGACCAAATTCAATATCAACCACATCGACATTGAATGACTGAAATACATGTACGAGAGATTCAATCAACGATTCTTTATTCACTTGTGCTAAGGCAGAACATTGAATATTCAAAGCACCCATATCTGACAATTCTGGAACTGCATATTTGGTATCACTTCGACCCTGCTGCTTTTGAATGATTAATCCTGATTTTTCTAAGTCACACACCACACGGTAAATCGTTGAAAGACTCACTTTTTGCTGTGTTAAATAAAGTTGCTGATAGATTTGCTTTGCTGTTAGCTGTTCATTTCTGTCTAAAAGTACTTTTAAAACAGCAACCCGTGCTTGAGTGACTTTTAAATGTACCTGATGCAATTTCTGTTGGATCTGAATGCTCATATTCACCTCAGTTCGTTAAAACATCGTGCTCAACACTGTGTTATAAACGCCCGATTTCCACCGCAGCCTGATCTATTTTTTCAGCGATTTGTCGCACCTGTTCAGAGTCAAAATCATTATTTTTCAGCTTTAATCGTAATGCTGTTTTTAAATTTTCCATTGCTCGGTGAATATCAAGAAGTTGATCATTTCCATGAATTTCACGACGTGTTTCTAAGCGCTCTAATAAATGCTTAACTTGATCATTTTGTGATTGAAGATGTGTGTTTCCTGCTTCAGTAATGTGATATTGCTTACGATCACCCTCCGTCATGTGTGCTTGAACAAAGCCCATATCTTCTAACCAACTTAATGTTGGATAAATTGTGCCCGCACTTGGGCTATAACCACCACCGACTAAATCACTAATCTCTTTAATAATTTCATAACCATGTTTCGGCTGCTGTGCAATCAAATGAAGAACTAAAAGTTTCATTTTTCCTGACTCGAATAATCGACCACGACGTCCGCCATGTCCTCGTTCTGCATGTTCATGACGTTCAAAGTCATGCGATGAAAACTGGTCTGATTTCATAAGAACTCCACAGCAATGTGATTAATTAACAATTAATAAGATATATCTTAATGTATCTTTAAGCAATAATTTTTTTACAATTCGACTTTAATATAATGATAAATAATGAATTTTTAATTAAATCTTACGATATATCTTAATTCATAAAGATATAAAAAAGGACGCTTAACGTCCTTATTGTTCAACATCATCTTGTTTAAATTATGAATCTAAATACAACATTTTAAGTTGCAAACTCACTCTGCCATTAAATTGATTCTTATCCAATTCATAAACAATATGCACCGTACTTTGAGTTGGATCAAAATTAAATTTATTCAAAGCATTAAAGGCAATTGCATCAATTAACTGACCATTATCCAAGGCTAAACGCAATTTTAAATGCACATCTTTTAGCCAACGATGTTCAGCAACTTTAAAATGCCCTTCAAATACAGGTGCAGGGAATTTTTGCCCCCAAGGACCCAATGCCTCAAGTGTATCTACTGTTTCAATCTGAAAAGCTTCAGTCGGTAATTCACCATCTGTCCATAAAGTCGCTTGAAACAATTCATCATCCGACTGTGCAATCAATTCAGTGAACAAAGCCTTAAATTCTTCAAAATGCTGTTTTTGAATGGTTAAACCTGCCGCCGCTGCGTGACCACCAAAATGACTGATCAAATGCGGATGTTGTTCGGCAACTTTTTCAATACTGTCACGGATGTGAATCCCATCAATTGAACGTGCTGAACCTTTGATATGAATCCCATCATCATCAGCGGCAAAGACGATACTCGGACGATGAAACTGTTCTTTTAAACGCCCAGCGACAATTCCAATCACCCCTTGATGCCAATGCTGTTCAAACATGACCAAAGCAGCAGGTAGGTTTTCTTGATCAAGCTGTAAGTTTTCCAGCTCAGTCAATGCTTCCTGTTTAATTTGGGTTTCAACCTGACGGCGTTCTAAATTCAAATCATTGAGTTGACGTGCAAACGCATGTGCGGTCTGCATATCGGCTGCCAACAGACATTCAATCCCGATGTCCATCGTATCCATACGCCCTGCGGCATTGATTCGAGGACCTAAGACAAAACCCAAATCAGAGGCTTTTAATTCAGCTGAATCACGTCCTGCAATATCGAGCAAAGCACTGATGCCTGCACGGCATTGATTCTGCTGAATCCGTTTCACCCCTGCATCCACAAGGATACGATTGTTATAATCTAAACTGGCAACATCGGCATACGTGCCTAAAGCCACCAAATCTAAATATTGCGGCATTTTCGCAGTAGATTTACCCAATTTGGCACGATAACTACTTAGATTTGCCAAGAGGTAAAATGCAACGCCTACCCCTGCCAAAGCTTTACTTGGAAACTCACAACCCAATTGATTGGGATTGACTACAGCTTCAGCTTTCGGTGTTTCTTTTGTGGTTAAATGGTGATCTGTAATAATGACTTGCATGCCATACAACTGCGCCTGTTCCACACCGGCATGACTGGAAATACCATTGTCCACCGTGATCAATAAATCAGGCTGATACGTTTCAAAGGCTAAGTCTGCAATTTTAGGCGTTAAACCATAACCATATTTAAAACGATCAGGAACGAGATATTGAACATTTGCATCCATTTCACGCAATGCGAGTATCATCAAAGCGGTACTGGTTGCCCCATCAGCATCATAATCACCGACAATAACGATTTTTTGTTGCTGATCAATTGCTTGATCAATAATATGAATCGCTTGATCTAAGCCTTTCATTTTCGGTGCAAGTAGATATTTTAGCTTTAAATCGAGTTCTTGTTCAGACTGTACACCGCGTCGCGCCAATATTTCTGCAATAAAGGATGACACACCCTGAAAGGTTTCAGGGCATGATAATAATGGGCGCTGTTTAATTTGAAGTTTTGACATTTTAAATGAATGCTTAGGAATATTTTTAAGGCATTAAACGCTGTAACTTCCAAAAACCATCTGTTTTTTCATAAGTTAGACGATCATGCAAACGATTTGGACGCCCTTGCCAAAATTCATAATAATCTGGTTCTAGACGATAGCCACCCCAAAACTCAGGTTTCGCTAATTCAGCTTTTTCAGCAACTCGGTCATGTAATTCTTGGAAGCGTTGTTGTAATAACTCACGACTTTCAATCACACCACTTTGCGGAGTACTAATATGTGCAGCGATTTGGCTATCACGTGGGCGTTTGTGATAATAGTCTGTCGATTCTTCTAAAGAAATTTTCGTCACTTGCCCACTGACACGCACTTGTCGTTCCAGTTCCGGCCAATAAAATAAGAGTTCAGCATAAGGATTAGCGGCTAAATCCAAACCTTTTTGACTGTCATAATTGGTATAAAAGTCATAACCTGCTTCGGTCGCACCACGCAGTAATACAGTACGAACATGCGGACGTCCTTGTGCATTGGCTGTTGCCAAAGACATTGCATAGGGTTCATGAAGTTTTGCTTCTAAAGCCAAATTAAACCAATTCAGGAACTGCTCATGTGGTTGCGTATCCACCTGTTCCTCATGTAGTTCACCTTTTTGATAAGTCAGACGAAGCTCACTTAAATCTTTAATCACATCACTCATGAACCTAAACCTTGCATTCTGCTCTTTCATCCAAAGAGGCTAAGGGAAATTGATCAAACAACTTACAATTTAAAAAGATTAGGGTCTGATAACAGACCCTAATTTTATTCTTTATTGAAAATAATAAAGGTCAAAATCATCAAACTGCATTTTTACGTACAGCATCTGCTAAATGATTTGCTAAATCAGTTACTTCTTGCAAATCATCGCCTTCTACCATAACACGGATAATCGGTTCAGTCCCTGATTTACGAATCAAAATTCGTCCACGACCTTTCAATTTTGCTTCGACTTGGTCAAATTCAGCGACCAATGCAGGAATCGAATAAGGGTCAAACATTTCTTCCAAACGTACATTCACCAAGACATTCGGTAGTACTTTAAAGTCTGCAACCAACTCGTCTAAAGCTTTATTTTGCTCAACCATCACTGTCAGTACTTGCAACGCTGCAATAATGGCGTCACCTGTGGTGCTCTTGTCTAAAGTCAAAATATGCCCTGATGGTTCGCCACCCGTCACCCAGTTGTTGTCTTCAAGATTCTGTAATACATAGCGATCACCCACTTTAGCACGGACAAAAGGCACCCCTGCTTTTTCAAGTGCCAATTCGAGCGCCATATTACTCATCACTGTACCGACAATCCCTGCTGGCTTTTGAGAAGCTTGAGTCGCAAGAATATACAGAATATGGTCACCATCGACCAACTTACCATGACGATCAACTAAAACAACACGATCTGCATCACCATCAAAAGCCACACCAAGATCAGCCTGATGTTCAATCACTGCTTTTTGTAAATTCTCAGGATGGGTTGAACCGCAATCTTTATTGATATTTAAACCATCTGGCTCATTATAAAGTGCAATCACTTTTGCACCCAACTCACGGAATACCGCAGGACCGACGCTATATGCCGCACCATTGGCGCAATCCACCACAATTTTTAAATGGCGTAAATTGAAATGGTATGGGAAAGTTGATTTACAAAATTCGATATAACGACCATTGGCATCTTTAACACGAACACTTTTACCCAAGTTCGCGGTGTCTTCGATTACGATGTCATTTTCAAGCTCTTTGTTAATGGCTTCTTGAATCGAATCTGGCAGTTTTTTACCTTCATCTGAGAAGAATTTAATCCCATTATCAAAATATGGATTATGTGATGCAGAAATCACGATACCTAAGTTGGCATGTAATGCACGTGTTAAGTGCGCAATCGCAGGTGTTGGCAAAGGACCAAGCAAATGTACATAAACACCTGCGGCATTTAAACCTGCTTGTAATGCTGCTTCTAAAATATACCCTGATAAACGTGTATCTTTACCTAAAACCACAATCGGTTTTGATTTTGGACTAATTTGTTTTAAAACTTTCCCTGCTGCAAACCCTAACTTAAGTGCAAATTCTGGGGTAATTGGGAGTTCACCAAATTTTCCACGAATCCCGTCTGTTCCAAAATAACTCATCTTTTACCCACTTATTATGTGTTACATAACGATTAATTTTTCAATTCGATTACTTTACACCAAAATAAAAAAGCCGTCATAAACTGACGGCTTTTTTCAATAAAAACACTACAAAAGGCTAAGCCATTCGATCATTTAGCTAAATACTAAATGAAGCGAAAAGCTTGTAATATTAGCCTACACGGTAGTTTGGTGCTTCTTTCGTAATCGTTACATCATGCACATGTGACTCTTGCATACCCGCAGAGGTAATTTTCACAAATTTTGCATTTTGACGAAGATCTTCAATCGTAGAAGAACCGGTATAACCCATAGATGAACGTAAACCGCCCATCATTTGATGCACGATATTGCCCATTGGACCTTTATAAGGCACACGACCTTCAATACCTTCTGGAACAAGTTTCTCAGCACCTGCTTTTGAGTCTTGGAAATAACGATCTGCAGAACCAGTCGCACCCGCCATCGCACCCAATGACCCCATACCACGATATGCTTTATAGTAACGACCTTGGAAGAATTCAACTTCACCAGGTGCTTCTTCAGTACCTGCCATGAGTGAACCGACCATGATCGTGCTTGCACCTGCACCAATCGCTTTCGCCATATCGCCAGAGAAACGAATACCACCATCCGCGATTAAAGGAATTTGATCTTTTAATGCATTGGCAACACTATCAATCGCAGAGATTTGTGGCATACCAATACCTGCAACGATACGTGTGGTACAGATCGAACCAGGACCGATACCTACTTTAACCGCATCTGCACCTGCATCTAATAATGCTAAAGCAGCATCACCTGTTGCAATGTTTCCGCCGATTACTTGTACTTGAGGGAAATTAGCTTTCACCCAACGTACACGTTCAATCACCCCTGCAGAATGACCATGTGCTGTATCAACCACAATCGCATCTACACCTGCTTCAACCAATGCTTCCACACGGCTTGGAGTTTCCGCACCAGTACCGACTGCAGCACCAACACGTAAACGACCTAATTCATCTTTACAGCTATTTGGATACAATTCAGCTTTACGGAAATCAGTCACCGTAATTAAGCCTTTGAGTTCGTTGTTTTCACCAACAACGATCACTTTTTCAATACGATTTTTTTGAAGAAGTGCTTGGATATTTTCTTTAGATTCATTTTCACGAACAGTCACAAGACGATCTTGCCCTGTCATGATATTGCTGACAGGTTGTTCAAGATTGGTTTCAAAACGTGTATCACGTCCTGTCACAATACCGACAACTTTGCCATCTTTAACAACAGGTACACCACTGATATTGTTTGCTTGAGTAATTGCAATCAATTCACGTACCGTGGTTTCAGGGGTTACAGTGATTGGATCTTTCACCATGCCCGCTTCGAATTTTTTCACACGGCGTACTTCTGCAGCTTGAGCAGCAATATCCATGTTTTTATGTAGAATACCGATACCACCATTTTGCGCCATCGCAATCGCCATACGTGACTCAGTCACAGTATCCATTGCTGCTGAAACCATAGGAATATTCAGTTGAATGCCGCGGGTAAGGCGTGTCTTTAGAGAGACATCTTTTGGAAGGACTGTTGAATAGGCAGGGAGTAATAAGACATCATCAAAGGTTAGGGCTTCTTGAACGATGGTCAACATAACAGGCTCGCTGGTAATTTCCGTGAGCTATTATATACAAATTTCAGTTTAAATTTCATTTTTTATTATCAGGAATTCTTTGATTCTTTATTTTACTTAAATTTTCAGGCGCTTATTCAAAATAATAAATGAATTATAAATGAGTTTTGATAGTACCAAGCCAGATTTATAATTCATCTGAGAGCCTAAATACGTCAACATTTCTTGGCAATAACCCGAAAAAAAGCATGTTGATGAGGCTCATCTATTCAAATCAACAGACTTGATCAAAATCTTCATCATTACTCGGCAATACAGGTTCAATTTCGATCAAAGGAATTAAATTATGTGCAGCACGCGCTTTATTACACTGAGCATCGCCTGCTTGGACTTCTTTA
This sequence comes from Acinetobacter sp. WCHAc060033, assembly GCF_004209125.1. Classification (NCBI taxonomy): domain Bacteria; kingdom Pseudomonadati; phylum Pseudomonadota; class Gammaproteobacteria; order Moraxellales; family Moraxellaceae; genus Acinetobacter; species Acinetobacter sp. WCHAc060033. The sequence goes on from NZ_SGSW01000011.1 coordinate 67,938, forward strand.
CATGAAGAACTCCGTTGTTCATACATAGTGCAACTGACCTGTTGCCCGATCTCACCAGATAGCATGACACAACGTGGATTTTTTTGATTGGTTCCTTTCATACATGAATAAACAGGGGTTAATTCTTCGACGACTTCATCAGGCATGATCTCTCCCTCTGCCCAATAAAAAGACACTCGAAAAAAGGCGCAACACGCCCCACAGCTTAAGCACGCATCCTGTGCAGGGATTTGAGACAACATATTTTTAAAATTCTCGTGGTCAAAAAAACCTCTTTCACTTTAATTCAGTAAAAGAGGTTTAAAATAGATTTTGGCGACTTAAATCCTAAAAAAAAATATTCCCAAACACAATATTTTTTAGTGAACTTTTTGTATATTTTATCGCGGATAAGTAAATACGGATTCGTCCATTAAATCTACGCCACATTGTAAATTTTCAATCCAGTCGAGGAATTGATTGATCATATCTTTGCCCACAAATGGCTTACCATGTTGTGGCACAATCATTTCAATATCCATTTGACGAACCATTTTCACCCAAAGGCGAATTACACGGTTAGTACACATATAACGTTGGTGGAAACCACGCATCGTCGGAATGTGGGCATTAAAATCATCAATAGGCGTTGAAGCGTCATCTACAATTGATGCCCCCATATCCCCAGAGAATAAAATTTTAGAAATTGGGTCATAAAATTGGAAATTACCCACTGAATGTAAGAAATGTGCAGGAATCACTTTAATTTCAGTTTTCCCCAATGGAATAGAACCACCTTGGTCTGGAAGCTCAATCAAACGCTCCAACCAACCACCTTTCATACGATCACTCATAAATGCTGAGTTTAAATGCGGTAAGAAACGTGCCCACAACTTAGATGCAACCACTTTAGCATCAGTATAGACCAACCAACGTGGCATAGAAGTGATAATGTCAGGATCTTGGTGAGAAGCCATCACATAATCTAGGTTTTGTAGACGAGTATATTTATTCAGTTCCATGGTTAAAGGAACATAAGTTAAATCACCACCTGGATCTAAAACAGCAGCACGCTCATTATTTAAGATCAAAAACTGGTTGGCTTGTACGCCTTCTCCTTTAACCAAACTGGTAAAACTGATGCATTTATGTATGCCATCATCATACAAAACCTGCGACGTGGTGCGATCTAAAGCCATTGTGAAAACCCCAAAACCTTTTTTAAAATAAATCTTTACTTATCACTTACAACATATAAGGTTTTCTTTAAAGTTACAATAAATATACAACAGAAGTTGAATAATAATTTGTGTGATTATTCTCAAAAAATAAAAAAACCTTACATTAGGTAAGGTTTTTTTAAAGACAATGAGAGGATGGAATGAGTTTTAGAAAAAATAATGCTGTACCAATGCCGCAACACCGATCACAAGGAAAATCAGCGCACCAATTTTATGAATCAGGGAAATCGGTAGCTTATCTGCCAATTTATTGCCAATGAATACCGCTGGTGCATTCACCAACATGATCCCAAGCGTAGTTCCTAAAGTCACCCAACCGATACTGTCAAAGCGTGCAGCTAAAGCGACTGTGGCAATTTGGGTTTTATCGCCAATTTCCGCAAGGAAAAACAGTACAAAAGTTGCGCCAAAAACTCCATATTTTTGCCATTTATTGATACTTTCAGATTCATCATCTAATTCATCTGGAATCAACATCCATCCAGCCATAGCAATAAAACCAAGCGATACAATCCATAACAAAATAGTAGGGCTCAACACCGTGGTAATCCACTGTCCAAGTACAGCAGAAACACCATGATTGACGACTGTTGCCAAGAAAATAGCAATCAGAATAGGAACAGGTTTACGAAAACGTGCAGCAAGAAGTAATGCGAGTAATTGTGTTTTATCGCCCATTTCGGATAAAGCAACAACCACTAAAGAGATGAGGAAGGCATGTAACATGTCGGAGTCTCTGGCTAGCAATATTTACCGATGACTTATCCCTCCTGCTAGCCAATATGAATAGTCACCTATCCAACGCGGAGTGATAAATCAAAGGTCTTGCCAACAAAACTTTGCCGAAATATTTGAAAATTCAGCAAAATTGGTTCTTTGCTATGATGACCATGTTCTGTTGAACAATTATGTTGACCATCACCTATTCATTTTTAAAAATGAATAGCGGCTACTCCCCAATGAAGTGTGAGTTTATTTTAAAGAGCATTTGACTTATTTTCAATGACATTTATCCAAAGCACATCAATAAATTCCTTACTACAAAAAACCCCGCCGTAGCGAGGTTTCATTTCAAACTCAATTTTAACTTAGAGCAAAATATTACGAATATCGGCTAATAGCTTAGTTAATTTATTGGTAAAACGTGCTGCATCCGCACCATTGATCACACGGTGATCGTATGACAATGACAGTGGCAACATCAGCTTCGGATCAAAGCCTTCACCATTCCACACAGGTTGCATGGTTGCAGGTGAAATACCCAAAATCGCCACTTGTGGCCAATTCACTAAAGGCGTAAATGCGGTTCCACCAATCGAACCTAGACTGGTAATGGTAAAGTTTGCACCTTGTAAGTCTTTCGGAGAAAGTTTCTTATCACGGGCTTTTTTACTCAGCTCACCGAGTTCAATCGCAATTTGCTTAATTGATTTTTGATCAGGATTACGTAACACAGGTACGGTCAAACCATCTGGTGTTGCTACTGCAATCCCCATATGGATTTCATTACGCAATAATACTGACTTTTGATCATCCGCCAAGTGCCCTGCAAAATACGGCTCTTCTTTCAGTAAGAAAGCCACAGCTTTAGCAATGAACGCAAGAATCGTTAAGCTAATACCATCTTGTTTAAATTTACCTTTGAGTTCACCACGCCAAGCTTCAAGCTCGGTAATGTCTGCCAAATCAAACTGTGTCACTTGCGGGATGAAATTATTTAATGACAATTGCGGTACAGACACTTGCTGTAAGCGTGTCATTGGCGCAATTTCACTACCGCCAAATGCACTAAAGTCTGGTAATGCCGGTAAACCTGAAGCCACTGGTGCAGCTGCTGTTTGTACAGGTTGCGGTGCAGTTAAGCGTTGTTTCACATAAGCAAAAACATCTTCTTTCACCACACGATCATGCGGACCTGAAGACTCAACTTGTGCCAATAATACGCCGAGTTCACGAGCGAGTTTACGTACCGCAGGGCCTGCATAGACTTTGGCATTTTCAGCTTGTTGCGCTTTGCTGAGTTTATCCGAACCATCTGCTACAGGCGCGTGTGGCTCAACGACTTTTTCAGCTTTAGGTGCCGTTTTCGTTTCAGCAACTGGTACTGCTACTTTTTCTTGAGCAACTTCCGATGGCTGTACATCAGCAACACCTTCAATCGTGACCAAAGGCATACCTTGTTTGACGCTTTGATTTTCGCTGACATGAATCACTTTGATCGTACCAGAGACATTACTTGGCACTTCAACTGAAGCTTTGTCAGACTCAACCACAACAAGACTTTGATCTTTTTCAACACGATCGCCAACGCTGACCAAAATTTCAGACACTGAAGCCTTGTCCACACCTAGATCAGGTACAGCAATGTCTACAGATCCTGATTGTGCAGGCTTCACTTCAGTTTTTGGCGCTTCAGCAGGTGCAGAAGTAACAGGCGCTTGTTTGGTTTCGGCAACAGCTGCTGTAGTTTGAGCAGAAGTTGTTTTAACCGTGATTAAAACCACACCTTCTTTGACGCTATCGCCTTCTTTGACGATCACGCTTTCAACTGTACCTGCCACTGTACTTGGAACTTCTACAGTCGCTTTGTCAGACTCAACCACCACGATGCTATCGTCTACTGCAATTTCATCGCCAGCTTTAACAAGGATTTCACCGACAAGGGCTTTTTCCACGCCAATATCAGGGACTTTCACTTCAACTGTCTGTGATGTTGTTGCTGTAGGTGCAGTCGCAGCTTTAGGCTGTTCTGTCACTGTCTCAATTTGTGCAGGGACTGCTTCAGCTTTTTCTTCAACTTGTGCAGGCTCTGATTGTGTTGTTTCCGCTTCAGCAGATTCAACTTCGATCAGCACTTCACCTTCTGAAACTTGATCACCTTCCGAAACCGCAATACTTTTCACTACACCTGCCGAAGTGCTTGGCACTTCAACAGAGGCTTTATCTGACTCAAGCAACACAATGCTATCATCGACTGCAATTGTGTCACCCACTTTCACTAAAATTTCAGCGACGGTGGCTTTATCTACACCAATATCAGGAGTTTTAATTTGCATTATTATTTCTCCTCAGTCGGTTCAGCATAGGCTGCAACTTCTTGTACAGATGGATGAGCTTGCGGTAACCAAGCGACTGGACGATCTACATCTAATTCAAATGAAGAGATCGCATCTTTCACTAAGCGTGCATCCACTTCACCTTCATCCGCTAATTTTTTCAATGTCGCAACAACGATATGTGCAGCATCTACACCAAAATAGCTACGTAAATTACCACGCGTATCAGAACGACCATAACCATCAGTACCTAATGCGACAAATGGACGACCATCTGGAAGATAAGCACGGATTTGTTCGCTATATGCGCGCATATGATCTGTTGCAGAAACCACAATACCGTCAGTATCACGCAACTGCTTAGACACCCAAGATTCCTGACCATCTTCAAGTGGATGTAAGCGGTTATATTCTTCAACAGCCATACCATCACGTGCCAATTCGTTAAAGCTGGTCACGCTCCACACGTTAGAATGGATTTGATATTCATCACGTAGGATTTTCGCGGCTTTGATCACTTCACGCAGAATCACACCAGAACCGAGTAATTGAACAGTGGCTTTTTCATCTTTTTCAAACTGATACATACCACGTTTAATCCCCTCTTCCACGCCTTCAGGCATTTCTGGGTGTTCGTAGTTTTCGTTCATCACTGTTAAGTAATAGAACACACGTTCTTGATTGACATACATGCGTTTTAAACCATCATGCACAATCACAGCCAACTCATAACCAAAACAAGGATCGTAAGACACACAGTTTGGAATAGTATTTGCCAAGATATGAGAGTGACCATCTTGGTGCTGTAAACCTTCACCGTTCAAGGTTGTACGACCTGCTGTCGCACCGAGTAAGAAACCTTGAGCTTGTGAATCACCAGCGGCCCATGCAATATCACCAATACGTTGGAAACCGAACATCGAGTAATACATATACATCGGAATCATTGGCAAGTTATTGGTTGAATAACTAGTACCCAATGCAGACCAAGCACTCATCGCACCTGCTTCATTGATCCCTTCTTGAAGCATGTGACCATCTTTAGCTTCACGGTAGTTCATCAACTGTTCTTGGTCTTCTGGCGTATATTTTTGACCATGAGCAGCGTAGATCCCTAACTGACGGAACATCCCTTCCAAACCGAAAGTACGTGCTTCATCAGGTACGATAGGCACAACACGGTCTTTAATCGCCTTGTCTTTCAACAATGCAGCAATCAAACGCACCATTAACATCGTAGTCGATTGTTCTTTATCACCACTGCCTTTCAATACACCATCAAATGCAGAAAGTTCAGGAATTTGTAATACTTCGCTTTCTTTACGACGTGCAGGTAAATAACCACCTAAACTTTCACGACGCGCTTTCATGTATTTTATTTCAGGTGAATTTTCACTTGGGCGATATAGTGGAACGTCTTGAAGTTGATCATCGGTAAATGGTAAGTTGAAACGATCACGCACATACTTCAAAGAATCAATTTGCATTTTCTTGATTTGATGCGTTTTATTGACTGCTTCAATCTCATCCGACAAGCCATAACCTTTCACCGTTTTCGCAAGAATTACAGTAGGTTGACCATTACTGGTCATCGCTGCTGCATAGGCTGCATAAACTTTGTATGGGTCATGTCCACCACGATTTAGATTATCAATATCTTCATCGCTAAGGTTTTTAACTAATTCAGCAGCTTCTGGATATTTACCGAAGAATTTCTCACGTGTATATGCACCACCTTTTACTTGATAGCGTTGATAATCACCATCGACAGCTTCTTCCATACGTGCTTTTAATGCACCAGAAGTATCTTTATCAAGTAAAGAATCCCAATGACGACCCCAAACAACTTTTATCACACGCCAGCCAGCACCACGGAAAACCGACTCAAGTTCTTGAATGATTTTACCATTACCACGCACTGGACCATCTAGGCGCTGTAAATTACAGTTCACCACCCAAATCAAGTTATCTAACTTCTCACGACCAGCCAGCGAAATTGCGCCTAGACTTTCAGGCTCATCCATTTCACCATCACCGAGATAAGCCCACACTTTACGATCTTCTTCTTTGATCAAACCACGGTTCATCAAATACTTTTGAATGTGCGCTTGATAGATCGACATAATCGGACCTAGACCCATCGATACCGTTGGGAACTGCCAATAATCAGGCATCAAATATGGATGCGGATAGCTTGAAAGACCTTGACCACCGACTTCACGACGGAAATTATTTAATTGATCTTCAGTTAAACGACCTTCCAAGAAAGAACGTGCATAAATCCCTGGCGCACAATGACCTTGATAATAAATCATGTCACCGCCAAAGCTATCACTATTGGCACGGAAGAAATGGTTAAAACCCACATCATAAAGCGTTGCAGAAGATGCAAAGCTTGCCAAGTGACCACCAAGATCATCACCTGTTTTATTGGCACGTAGTACCATCGCCAACGCATTCCAACGAATCAATGCACGAATACGACGTTCCATATCTGGATCGCCAGGCATAGCTGGAGATTCCGCAACTGGAATGGTATTTAAATAGGGAGTATTTAAACGTTGAATAGGAACATGCTTAGAAATTGCTTGTTGATATAATTTTTCTAATAAGAAAGCAGCACGTTCTGTACCCATATGTTGTAACACAGAATCAAAGGCATCTTGCCATTCTTGAGTTTCCTGCGCGTCAGTATCACCGTAATACGCCATTTCTCGCCTACTCCTTGAATAATTTTCTATATGTTATATGTATCATGTTTTAGGCTTGTTAAGTTATCGTTACAGATGAATGCAGATTGTTGCTATTATTTAGGAACTAAATAGTCATTGACCAAATAACACTTAAAATAACAAAAAACCGCCAATATAGGCGGTTTTTTATACAAACTAAATTTTATTCAGTGATAGTCTGAATACTCGACGCTTCAACGCGACTTTATTAATCAAGGACTCAGCAAAATATCACTTTATGTTTGCAAATAGACTGAATGAATTATGGCAGCATCGCTAAGTAAGTAGATGGATTTTTACGTTGACCATCTTTTACTACTTCATAATGTAAATGCGGACCCGTACAACGGCCTGTACAACCCACATTGGCAATATGTTCACCAGCTTTCACTTGATCGCCGACACGAGCAATGAGACGTGAAGCATGCGCATAACGCGTGATATAACCATTGCCATGGTTAATTTCAACATATTGACCATAGCCTGTACCCCAACCTGATTTGGTTACAATTCCAGGACCTGTTGCATAAATCGGTGTACCGCTTGGCGCAGACATATCTAAACCAGAATGGTTTTCTGCACGTCCACCCATCGTACGACCACCAAAGTCAGAGCTGACACGTTTCAAATCTGGTAATGGATGCGTGACTAACCAAGAATAAGGAGAATTTGCAGAATAGCGAGAAGAAGAACTTGTTGTAGAACTTGAACCGTATTTTTTAGCAATACTGGCATTGTTTAATTCGATTGGTTTGTCCTGACTGCGTAAAGATACATTCATTTTTGCTGAAGCAGGTAAATCCAAATCATCTGGATTGTATGCACCTTGAGCTAAAGTTCTTGATAAATGTTCTAAACGATCTGTAGATTGAACCATATCTGCTGATGCAGAAGTCACGGCAGCAGTTGCCAGAGTGAATGCTAAAAGAATACGTCGCGTGTACATAAAAACCTCTTGAACTGTTCTTCGTCCATTTCTTGTGTGATCTCATCCTTGATATCCGCTGAAATGAGCGCTTAAGATAGGACATCACTATGTAGGAATAATGTATGTCTGAACCAAAAAACGTCTTTCAACCAACAAGACAACACGTAAAAACAGGAAACTTATCGTTTCTTACAAAGCAAGTTGCCGAATGGCAAAAACTTACTAAATTAATTCAACCGCACTTACCTCAGCCTGAGGATTGGCAAGTTGTATGTTATCAATACGGTATTTTGACTATTACCGGTGAAAATCAAGCCATGATTAGTCAACTCGGTTACCTTCAAAAACAGTATATTTCTCAATTATCACAAATCAATGAATTACATGATTTACAAAAATTACAAGTCCGCTTGCGTATTCAAAATAACAATACTGAAACAAACCCGCAACTCACAAAAATGATTCGTAACATTCCACCTGAAACATCAGAAATGTTAGAAAATGCTGCTAGTTTTGTGAGCGACCCTAAGCTTAGCCAAGCTTTACTACGTTTGGCAAGCAAAAAAAAGTAAACAGAATAGATAAAAAACCGAATTTGAATGGATAAAATGTGATCTATATCGCTTTAAATTTCGTTATACTATAACACAGACCACTAAAGACAATGACTTATGTCACATTGACAAAATGAATTGGACACAACTTCTCGTCATCAAATGTTACAATTTCGTAGCTAGTTGGATCACTTTTCACATTGCGTAAAAGTTGATTATTCAGTGCATGTCCAGATTTATAACCATCAAATTTGGCAATAATCTGATGCCCTAACAAATATAAGTCGCCAACAGCATCTAAAATTTTATGTCGTACAAACTCATCAGCAAAGCGTAAGCCCTCCTCATTGACGACACCTGTATCATCCAAGCCAACCGCATTGTCCAAACTTGCACCCAATGCCAAATTATTGGCTTTTAGATAGTCCAAGTCTTTCATAAAACCAAAAGTACGTGCACCACTCACTTCATAGACAAAGGTTTCGGTTGAAAAGTCGATAGTTGCAGACTGATATTCTTTAGCAAAGGCAGGATGATCAAAATCAATGGTGAAGTTGATCTGGAATCCATCATGTGGTGTGAACACTGCACGTTTATCATCGATCAAAGCTTCTACTGGCTTTAAAATACGAATGAATTTCTTAGGTGCATCCTGTTCAACCAAGTCCCCTTGCATTAACAAGTAAATAAACGGACCCGCACTACCATCCATAATAGGCAGTTCTGAAGCAGAAACTTCAATAATCAGATTATCAATCCCTAAGCCAGCAATGGCACTGGTGACATGTTCAATCGTACCCACTTTAGTGTCTTGATTGACCAAGTTTGAGCACATGAATGCTTCTTGAATCAGCATCGCATCTGCTGGAATATCCACAGGAGGATCTAAATCAATTCGACGAAATACAATACCCCCATCCGCCACATGTGGCAAAAAGTTAATCATGACTTTTTGTCCGCTATGTAGACCGATGCCACTCGCTTTAACGACTCGCTTCAGGGTACGTTGTTTCAACATGCTTACTCGATATTCATTCTCAAATCCGCTATACGTTAGCACATTTAGCCATTGATAAAAAACAAAAAAGGTAATGAATCTCACTACCTTTTTCGATGATCTTAATGATTTTCAAGAATAATCAATTATTTACGCTGTTGATTCTTCAAATAATCTTGAATGCTCATTGGTGTAGAACGACCACTTGGGCTTGGGGCAACAACAGGCGCGCCTTCTTCTTGACGCTTACTGATCGCAGGGACATCATCTTCATCAACAACCGCATTGTGTTGAGTTTGTTGCGCATAGGTATTTGCAACATTTACATGTGTTCTACGTTTTGCTTCAGTCGCATCACTGGCATTACGCGTTAAACCTGTCGCAATCACAGTGACACGGATTTCATCACGTGCATCTGGGTCAAATACTGTACCAAAGAATACTTCACCTTCTTCAAGGTCGACGATTTGGTTAACCACATCTGTAATCACTTCAGTTTCACGTAATGTCACATCAGCACCACCAGTGATGTTAATTAACACACCCTTGGCATTCATGATATTTACATTATCAAGTAAAGGACTGCGGATCGCCAAACGTGCAGCTTCTTCCGCACGATCTGGACCACTACTCTTCCCTTCACCCATCATTGCATAACCACGGGTACTCATCGCAGTTTTTAAATCGGCAAAGTCAAGGTTGATATGACCAGGACGAACTACAAGATCAAAGATACTACGCACCGCATTTAACAATACATCATCTGCTTTACGGTAAGCATCTTGCATAGAGATGTCACCATAAACACTGAGTAAGCGTTGGTTTGGGATAATAATTAAAGAATCTACATGTTGCTCTAAAGCTTCAATGCCTTTTTCCGCTGAACGTTGACGGCGACGACCTTCAAAATTGAATGGTGTAGTTACCACACCAACTGTCAAAATACCCATTTCTTGTGCAATTTCAGCAACGACAGGGGCAGCGCCTGTACCTGTACCACCACCCATACCCGCAGTCACAAACACCATGTCTGCACCTTCAAGGTGTTGACGAATTTGTTCACGGCTTTCTTCAGCAGCAATTTGACCTACATCAGGGTTTGCACCTGCACCCAAACCACGTGTACTTTGTTCACCTAACTGCATTTTGAAAGGTGCATTCATACGATCTAGTGCTTGTTTATCTGTATTTGCACAAACAAATTTCACACCTTTGATGTCAGATTGCACCATGTGTTGTACAGCATTACCACCGCCGCCACCAACACCAAACACAGTAAAACGGGCTTGACCGTTGTTATCGGTTTGTTCATCGTCTAAAAATTCAAATGAGGCCATGACCTTTAAATTTCCTAATATATTTGGCAGTCACTTAAGCCCGTATACTGCCTTGATCTTCAATAATAAAAATTGTTTTTAGGATGCTGTTCATTAAAGAGCTTGTCAAGTATTGGTTCGCTTACTTACAACTTCCTAACAATATTCCCCAGAAAATTACACCTAAAAAATACCCTTTAATTTGTTATTTAAAGCATTCCATCCATTCACAACTCTGTCAAAAAACGGACGACTGCCTTGAACTTCTGGCTCTTCAATCGCTTCTTGCATATCACTTTGGCTAAATAAGAGCAGTCCAGCTGCTGTAGCATACATTGAACGACGTAGTGATGGTAAGTGCTGATCATCCGTTACAACTTGTAATGGTGGATTACCTAAATGCGCTGAGACACCTAACATGCGACGCGCTAAATTCACCATACCTTCAATTTGACAAACATCACCTGTCAAAACCACGCCATGATATAAGCTTTGTAAAGCACCACGTTGCTCTAATTCATAACGCACTTTACTGAGGATATCCTCATAACGTGCGATAATGATTTCAGCCAATTCAATACGACTAATGGTTTGTGGTCCATCGATCGCTTCAAACTGAATCATATGGTCTGGCTTTACTTGGTGAATGTCCACACAACCATGTAATAGCTTGATACGTTCAGCTTCTTCAGTGGTGGTTTGTAAAACGGTTGCAATATCACGAGTTACATTTTCACCACCACACTGAATGGTATGAGCAAGAACCAAGTGTCCTTCTATATAAACTGCAATATTGGTCGTTCCCGCACCAATATCCAGTAAACACACACCATATTCTTTTTCGTCTTTCAACAAACTACCTTCTGCTGTTGCCAAGCAAGAGACCACCATTTTTTCTACAGAAATATTGGCACCTTTCATGGCACGATCTAAATTCTGCATGGTGCTAATTGGCATCATCATCAGTTGATAATGTGCAGTCATACTATTTGCTGATAAGTTGATCGGGTTTTGTACCCATTCACTTGAATCATCCAACTCAAAACCAAGTGGCACAGCACTTGCCAAGTAATGATCCGCAGTCATATGGCTCGCTTTTGCCAACTCCAAAGCACGCACCATTTCAGTTGTGGTAATGGTGTGTTCAGCATTCGAAATCGGTGTACGCCCAATTGCATAATGGCTTTGTAATTCAGTACTTGGGATAGAGACCCATGCTGAATGTATGCGACATTCAGCCATATCTTCAGCTTCTTGAACGGCTTGTTTAATTGCATTTGTGACTTTATCAAGGCTAACGATTTTGCCTTTATTCATTCCCTTATTGCGTGCGCTCGCCATACCAATAACCTGAATATTATCAGGGGCATGTACTTTTCCAATCAGTACTGAAACTTTATGTGTCCCAATGTCAATTGCAACAACTGAGGGAACAGCTTCATTCATCACTTTGCTACCATTATCTTCATTGTTTATCTTTGGCGTTACGCCTCTTTTTCAAGCCACGTATTATGGCTGTGCAACGACCCCACCTGCAACGGCTGTGTCATTACTGGTTACAACAAACTGACCATTCATAATTTTGGGTGCAACTGAATTACGCCATTGAATCGACAATCCATTTCGATAGCGCAAATCAATAGCAGCAATATTTGGCCAAACTTGCTTAAGGTCTGTTTGTGCTAAATGACTCAAACGTTGCAGTTTACTCATGGTTTGATCTTGATCAACAATAATGCGCAGACCTGAATCAAACTGCATAAACCAAGTCATACGCTCAGTCAGATAAAGCTCTTTTAAGCGTAAATTGACTGGGTGAAATAATTGATTAATTTCATTATAACGACGCATCATCACTTTGGATTGGCTGAGTGGCCCATGAAGCAATGGCAAATTTGAATGGTTTTTCGCCACAGCCTCTGTATAAACATCTCCAGCATCGCTCAACAATCGCCCCGTTCCCCAACGTGCGATTGCATGACGTGGCATAACACGCACTCGAATACCATTTGGCCATGCACGAGAGACCACAACACGATCTACCCAAGACACCTCAAGCGCCTTATCTCGAATTTGCTCCAAATCCGAAGTGAAATAATTATTTTTAACCACAGGTGCCAAATGCTGAGTCATCGCAGCAGATTCTACAGATGAAGTTGTACCTACAACTTCTAAGGTGGCAACACGTGCATCAGTCACCACCTTATATAAACCATATATTCCTGCAAGTAATACAACAATTGCAACAAACATCAATACCCAACTACCGAGGTCTAAGAGCTTATCCTGACGTGTCGGTGGCTTATCATGTATTGATGTAATTGCTGCCTTTTTACGGCGCATCGAAGCAGGAAGTTGAGCCATAAATTAGTGTGCTTGTTCCGTTAGCGTTTGCGCTAAAATTTCAACACATAATTCATCAAAACTATACCCTACAGCTTTGGCTGCTTTAGGCACAAGCGAATGACTCGTCATCCCCGGTACAGTATTCACTTCCAATAACCAGAAGTTACCTTGCTCATCCAACATCGCATCAATACGCCCCCAGCTACTTGCACCCACAGCTTGAAAGGCACGTAGACAAAGCGCTTGTAGGTTTTTCTCTTCAGTTTCACTCAAACCACATGGAATACCATATTCCACATCATTACGGTTGTATTTTGCTTCATAGTCATAGAAAGCAACATCCGCAGGTGGTTGTAAGCGAATTACTGGCAAAGGCTGACCATTAAGGAATGAAATCGTATATTCACGACCCGTAATCCATTTTTCAGCCATCACAATCGCGTCATGCTTTGTTGCTTTTTCAATTGCAGCAATCAAATCTTCAGCTTTTTCAACCTTACTCATCCCTACACTTGAACCTTCATGTACAGGCTTGATAATGAGTGGTAAGCCAAGATTTTCAATCACTTCTTTTAAATCAGAATCTTTTGAAATAATGCGATATGGTGCAGTTGGTAAGTCAGAACCTTGCCAAATTTGCTTGGTTTTCACTTTGTCCATGCCAATCGCAGAACCCTGAACACCTGTACCTGTATAAGGTACATTCATCCATTCTAAAGCGCCTTGGATTTGACCATCTTCACCACCACGACCATGCAATACGATGAATGCACGATCATAGTTTACAAGTTCCGTCACGCTACGTTCTTGTGGATCGAAGCCTTCAGCATTCACACCTGAACGTAATAATGCTTCTAAAACAGCTTTACCACTATCTAATGACACCTCACGCTCAGCAGATTTACCACCAAGCAATACCGCTACTTTGCCGAATTTAGAAGCATTTGACACGTTTAAATCCTTAAACTTATAAGTTAGTCAATTTTAAAATTTCAGGGCTTTATTCAACTTTTCCGAATAAAGCTTACTCAATTATTTTAAATAAAGTTGGTTTTGAGCCAATTCTACCGAAATTGCTCCCACGTTACCCGCACCTTGTGTTAATAACAAGTCATTTGCTTGTAACACTTTTTGTATCGCGTTCTGCAAATTGCCTTCCACTGGGTCAATTAAGATCGGCTCAACTTCACCACGTAAACGAATACTACGTGCCAAAGAGCGACTATCCGCCCCCACAATTGGCTTTTCACCTGCAGGATATACCTCTAATAGCAACAATTGATCAACTTGTGACAACACGTCAACAAAATCATCAAAACAGTCACGCGTACGACTAAAACGGTGTGGTTGGAACATCATCACCAAGCGACGATCAGGATGGCTCGCACGTGCAGCTTTAATCGTAGCTTCAACTTCTTTCGGATGGTGACCATAGTCATCCACTAATTTTACCGTGCCTTCGCCCAGCTCATATTCACCTTGAACTTGGAAGCGACGACCTACACCACTGAAGCTCTCTAAAGCACGTGCAATCGCAGCATCAGAAACACCTTCATCGGTTGCAATACCAATTGCAGCAAGTGCGTTTAAGATATTGTGCAAACCAGGTAAGTTAATGGTTAAACGTAACGGTTCACGACCTTTGCGCAACACTGTGAAGCTCGATTGCATGCCTGTTTGTTCAATATCAATCGCACGAATATCATTGTCTTCATTGAAACCATAAGTCACCACTGGACGACCGATACGCGGCATGATTTCACGAATATTTGCATCATCCCCACACACCACCGCCAAACCATAGAACGGCATTTTTTGTAGGAATTTGACAAAGGTATCTTTCAATACATCAAAACTACCACCGTACGTGTCCATATGATCTGCATCGATATTGGTCACAATCGCAGCCATTGGTTCTAAGTGTAAGAATGATGCATCAGACTCATCCGCTTCTGCCACAATAAAACGGCTCGCACCGAGTGCAGCATTCACACCCGTACGATTCAGCAAACCACCGATCACATAAGTTGGATCCATGTTTTCTTCTGCCAACATACACGTCACTAGACTTGTCGTTGTGGTTTTACCGTGTGTACCTGCAACAGCAATCCCATGACGGTAACGCATTAACTCACCGAGCATTTCAGCACGACGCACTACAGGCGTACGTGTTTCTATTGCAGCTTTCACTTCTAAGTTTTCAGGATCAATCGCTGTAGATACAACGATGACATTGGCGCCTTTAATATTTTCAGCACTATGTCCGATATAAACTTTGATTCCGTTTTCTTCAAGTTGAGCAGTGGTTTTCGATGCTTTAATGTCAGAACCAGAAACCTTGTAGCCTTGGTTTTTCAACACTTCTGCAATACCGCACATTCCAGCGCCACCGATCCCCACAAAGTGGATATGTTTGATACGGCGCATCTCTGGAACTTTAATCAGGTTTTTTGCTTTATCAGCTGGGCTTGTTGGAGACATAATCAACTCTAACTTACAAATCTTGAATTAAACCAACCACACGTAGTGTTGCATCTGGTTGAGCTTGTTGACGAGCTTTCACCGCCATTTCCATTAACAATTGGCGGTTCATCAACGGAGTCAGTAAATCCTTTAACGAATCTGGAGTCATGGTACTTTGCGGACAAATCTTCGCTGCACCCGTTTTCTCCAAAAATTTTGCATTGGCAGTCTGATGATCATCAACTGCACTTGGCAATGGTACAAAAACAGCTGCTACACCCGCTGTTGCCACCTCTGTTACAGTCAACGCACCTGCACGGCAGATGATTAAATCAGCATTGCTATAAGCTTGCGCCATATCTTCAATAAACTGCTGTACTTCAACCTGCATATCTTCAGGCGCATCTGCATACAATGCTTGAGTGGTCTCTTGCTTATTTTGACCACATTGATGAAATACTTTTAATGGCACATTGAGCTGTTTTAAAGCCTGTGGTACACATTCATTCAACGCTTGCGCACCCAAAGAACCACCGACGATGAGAATATGTAAAGGCTCAGCATTGGTTTCACGTTCTTTATAGCGAAATGATGGATTATAAATCGCTGTAATTTCTGCACGCACAGGATTGCCTGTGGTGACAATTTTTTCACTTTGAGGAAAAGTATTTGGAAATGCTTCGCAGACTGTTTTGGCAATACGTGACAATTGCGTATTGGTAAAACCTGCTACCGCATTTTGCTCATGAATAATCACAGGAATACCCAATAAGCGAGCAGCAAGCCCACCAGGACCTGCAACATAACCACCAAAACCTGCAACAGCATCGACTTTAAGCTGTTTCATATAGCGCATTGCGCTCAGTGTCGCTTTTAAAATTTTAAAAGGTGCTACAACTTTACGGACAATCCCATTGCCACGCACACCCTGAATATCAATTTGATAAATAGGAATATTATGTTGTTTTAATAATCGATTTTCCATACCTGTCGGTGTTGCGAGCCAAGATACTTGACTGCCTTGTTGTTGCAACTCTTTTGCAACTGCCAATGCAGGAAATACATGTCCACCCGTACCCGCCGCCATCATCATGACGTGTTTTGGTGTGCTTTGCTGAGGTTTGGTCACGGTCTAATTCTTCAATACAAAAAAAATAAAAGTTTAACGAATATTTTAAACAACCAATTGTAATCACAATCCGCTATGGGGAAAAGTTTATTTACTTTTTTTCACCAAGCATTTCATTGTTTTTTTCTACTGATTTGAAAGTTTAAACTACTTTTATCATTAATCAGCAAGAATTTGTTGAATTAATCGTTATTTTTAATATGTATCGTGTTTATCTTTATTTTCAGCGCAAAAAAATAGAGCCGTTTTAGACTCTATTTTAGTTAAAATTTAAAATAAGTTAATCATTCAAACTCAGCTTAAAGTTATACTTGCTGACCTGCTTCCAATACCGCAAATAAATCATCAGCAATTGACGTTCCAAATTGAGTATCAATTTCACGAATACAGGTTGGACTGGTCACATTAATTTCAGTGACATAATTTCCAATCACATCCAATCCAACAAAAACTAAACCTTTTTCTTTTAAGAATGGACCGACTTTTGCTGCAATCGCTTTATCATTTTCAGTCAATGGGCGCGCTTCACCTAAACCACCTGCTGCCAAGTTTCCACGCACTTCACCATTTTGTGGAATACGTGCCAAGCAATAAGGTACAGGCTCACCATTGATCATAAGAATACGTTTATCCCCATCAACAATTTCAGGGATGTAACGTTGTGCCATGATCGGTTGTGTGCCATTTTCAGTGAGAATTTCAATGGTTGAACCAATATTTACACCATCTTGATATAAACGGAAAATCCCCATACCGCCCATACCATCAAGCGGTTTCACAATCACATCACCATGTTCTTTCAAGAACTCACGAATCAGGCTCTGCTGTGAGGTCACTAAAGTCGGCACTTGTAATTCTGGGAACTGTGTTGCAAATAGCTTTTCGTTACAATCACGTAAGCTTTGTGGTTTGTTAATAATCCACGCGCCTTCACGTTCTGCTTGCTCTAAAATATACGTCGTATAAACAAAGTTCATGTCAAATGGTGGATCTTTACGCATCAACACCACATCATAATCTGCAAGTGATTCTTTTTTCTTTTCACCGAGTTCGTAATAGTGGTTGTAATCTTCAAATACTTTTAATGGTGAAATCAGACCAAATGCCTTGCCTTGATCGATATATAAATCTTGCTGTAATGCATAGCCAAGTTCGTGTCCACGACGTGATGCAGCCCATAGCATTGCCATAGTTGAATCTTTTTTCAGGTTTACATTTTCGATGGGATCCATCACAACAAGTACGCGCATAGTTTCACTCTTATCAAATTTTGGATTGCATGCAGTATAGCGGAGAAAGATATGTTCTTTTTCTAAATTTCGCTAAACTCTATGCAATTATTGTGAATAGACTTTTAGGATATGTTGCAAAAGATTATTGGTTTTCATTTGGATGAAGAACAGCATTGGGTGGCTGATCTTGAGTGTGGTCATGGGCAGCATGTGCGTCATACACCACCTTGGCAAAACCGCCCATGGGTCATGACTGAGCAAGGTCGTCAGGAGAAATTAGGGGTAGCGTTAAATTGTAAAAAATGTGAGGAAACATAAATTAGCCTAGCATTTAAACAACACATCATTAACTTGAAGTCACAGTACATTGTTATTGATAGATTTTCTATCAAGAGTAAATATGATTTTCATGGATACAATAACCACAAATAAACGAAACAATTCCAAAACAGAAAATTATAAAGAAAACGTTAACTATCCTGTTGCTCAATTTTAATAATACTTTTTAACAAAGGATAAAAAATGCAACAATTATGGCAACGCTTAGAGACTATTTTAAAAGATTCTCATCCATCTCTATTAGCAGACCTTGCTCCACCTGCTACAGATAGCGAAATTGCAGATTTAGAAAACCAAATTGGAGCTAAACTTCCTGATGATTTTATCGCTTGCTTAAAAATACACAACGGACAACATGGTAAAGCGGACGGATTATTTGATGGCTCAGAGTTTTTATCCATTTCACGCATTCTACAAGAATGGTCTACTCTAAAAAGTGTACTTGATAGTGGTATATTTGATGAACTTGGTATAGATGAAGATGCTTCAAATAATGGAATTAAAAGTTCTATGTGGAATTTAAAATGGATTCCATTTATTAGTTATGGCAATGGTGACAATTGGTGTTTAGACCTTGACCCTGCTGAAGATGGAGAATTTGGGCAAATATTTCAATATTGGCATGAAGATTGTGAAACCACTAAAGAAGCCAATAATTTTACAGAATGGTTTACAAATTTTATTGATCAATTAAAATAAAAAACCATCAAAATAAGGAGCTCTTGCTCCTTATTGATCATTCTTATATTTTCAAAAAATACACCTAATCATTATTTATTATCAATTTTATTATTACTTATTCATTTATTATTTATCTATCCTTAATTCTGATGCTCAGGCTTTACACTCTCCACCAAATACTTATCTGCCGACCGTGGATCACGCGGTAAATTTAATTTCACACGACAACCAAACTCCACATCATCCTTTTCAAACACAATAATTTCTGCATTTAACTCAATCGGACGACCCGTTTCAAAATCCGTCTGTTGTAAAGTTTCACCAAATAATTCTGCATATTTCTTTTCAAGATGAGCAATGCTTAAATCATTGATCATTACCTTGATTGCGTATTTTTGATGGGCACACTCTGGCTCACGCTGAATCCGTGATTTGCGAATATAGCTCATTTCTGACGGTCGAAGCATCAACTCATTGATCAACTTCTTTTGAGCATTGGCATTGATATTTAGAACCAGATCAAACTGCTCTAAATCTTTCCACTGAAATGGGTTCTGTCTAAAAAACATATCCCGTTCAAACTGGTAACGCTGCCAACGTCGCTGGTCTACTTTTTTTGCAAAGATAATACCAAGTACCAGTACAACGACAATGATTAGTAAAATCAACATTGAAGAAGCTATCCGACCCTATACATAGATTATAAAAATAAGGAGCTTCCGCTCCTTACTTATCTTATCGATTTTTTTAACTTATACACCATATTTAACGCGATAAGCTTCCATTTTTGCTAAAGCGTCTTTTTCACCTTTAGCATCCAAATAATCCATCAAATCTTTCATGGTAATCAACGCACGTACAGGAATCTCTAATTCCTTTTGCACTTCTTGAATTGCAGACAATTGACCTTGACCTTTTTCTTGACGATCTAGGGCAACCAATACACCTGCAATCGTTGCACCTGCATTTTTCAGAATAGTCACCACTTCACGAATCGCTGTGCCCGCAGTAATTACATCATCAATAATCCAAACTTTTTTACCCTCAACAGAAGCACCGACCAACACACCACCTTCACCATGATCTTTGGCTTCTTTACGGTTAAATCCCCACGGCACACTTACACTGTGTACTTGAGACAAAGCCACAGCTGTAGCAGCAACAAAAGGAATCCCTTTATACGCAGGACCAAAAATCACTTCCACATTGTTACATTGTGTTAATTTATCAGCATAGCCTTGAGCTAAAAGTGATAATGCTTCACCATCGTTGAGTAAACCTGCATTAAAAAAATAAGGGCTCACACGACCTGATTTTAAAGTAAACTCACCAAATTTAAGCACACCGCGTGATAATGCAAGTTCGATAAAAGCTTGAGGGTTAAACTGAGCTGGCGTTGACATGAGGTGCTCCAAAATTCATACATTGAGGTTATGACTGCGCATGATACCAAAGAGTAGCTATCCAAGTGATCAAAAAATTTTAAGAGTTGTTTCAATTAACGTAAATGGCTTACGTTCTTCCGTCACAAAAGGTCTACTTGAATGGATGGAAAAATCAGATGCCGATGTCATCTGTATGCAAGAAAGTCGTATTACCCATGAACAATGGACGGATAAATTTAAACCCGAAGGCTGGTTTGCCCATCTATTCCCCGCAGAAAAAGCGGGCTATGCAGGCACTGCAATCTACAGTCGATTACCATTTAAATCTGTACAAAATGGTCTAGGTTTTGAACTCGCCGACAGTCAAGGGCGCTTTATCACTGCTGAATTTGACTTAGGTCTAGAAAAATCTGCACATATTTGTTCGCTCTACTTACCTTCAGGATCTTCAGGTGATGAGGCTCAAGCACGCAAAGATCACTTTTTAGATGAATATACAAAAATCCTCAAACAATGGCGTGATGAAGATAAATCCATCATTGTTTGTGGCGACTACAACATCGTCCATAAACGCATTGATATTAAAAACTGGTCAGGTAACCAAAAATCTTCTGGCTGTTTACCGCATGAACGCGCATGGCTTGATCACATTTATGATGACTTAGGTTATGTCGATACTTTCCGCGAAGTGCGTAAAGAAGCCGAAGTATATTCTTGGTGGTCAAATCGTGGACAAGCACGTGCTAAAAACGTCGGTTGGCGTATTGATTACCAAGCTTGTTCACCTGATTGGAAACAACGCACAGTCAATGCATGGGTCTATAAAGATGAATGGTACAGCGACCACGCCCCTGTCATTATTGATTATCAAATTTAATCAAATTCTTAGCGGATTTTTCAGTTTTAAAAACAATACACTCAGTGAACAATTGTTCGCTGAATACAAGTTAAAAACCTACAAATTTTGTCGCGTTATCGTATGTTTTCCTCACCCGAAAAGGCGCATTATATTTCCACGGCACAGGGACATGTCAGGATGACAGCAAAAGGATTGGACGCCGTAGGATGAAAAGGAAATAAATATTTTATATTTATTTTTCAGGGATGTGACAATGGACGTTGTATTGAGACCCGCATAATCAGGATGATTAGATGCGGGTTTTCTCTTATTCTAGGGCACCATTTTAGAATCTAAACTTTTAGAATTAAAATAAAAATTGATCGCCTTATTTTTCATATTCGCAAACCTTTTTATCTTCCATTACAATAAGCAGATTCTAAATTTCAACCCAGCCCATCATTCATATTGCTGATTTAAATTTAGCGCTCAAATGTTAAATTTTTATGACATACGTCACATATTTAAAATTATTCTACCGTTTCTGATACGGTTTACATTGACAATTTTGCTAATCTTTATGGGCAAATCAGACAATTTTTAGGTTACTTATTAGGACAACACATGCTAAAAGTTTACGGAATCAAAAACTGTAATTCAATGAAAAAGGCTTTTGATTTACTCACCGACCTTGGGCTGAACTATGAATTTCATGACTATAAAAAACAAGGGATTGATGCTGATACTGTAAAAGTATGGCTCGACAACATTGGACAAGATATTGTTTTAAATAAAAAAGGGACGACTTGGAAAAAATTGACTGAGCAAGAACAGCAACTTGCTTTATCGAGTGAAGCTGAATTGATCAAAGCATTGACTACGCATACCAGTTTAATCAAACGCCCTGTCATTAATTTAGATGGAAAATATATTGTCGGTTTTAATGAAGATGAAATTCGAGCATTGAAATAAGCATTCTCTTCAAACAATAAAAAACCGATCAATTGATCGGTTTTTTTGTAGTTGATGCTCTTAGTTCGCACGAACCCAAACTTGGTTACGACCAAGTGCTGAAATACCAACGTAACCACGTAATTTCAACTGATTACCAGCTAACTCAGCTTTTAGCTTATAGGTCTTACCATTTTTAGGATCTAAAATAGAACCATTGTCATAGTTTTTGCCACCTACATTTTTTAACCCATGTACAATCGTTACGCCCTTTAACGATTTGTTATGGTATGCCCCATCACATTTAGTACAGGCATTTTCTTCACCAGGTGTCAAAATGCTTTGAATCGTTGCACTCAAAGTTCCATTTTTTTGTTCAGTGAATTTTACGACAGCTTTAGGTTTCTTCGTCGCATCATCAATCGTCGTCCACGTTGTCCCGTTCAGTGGATCTGCGGCATGTGCAAAGATGGCTGTTGATAATAAACCTAATGCAAGTACAATTTTTTTCATTGTTTTGTTTTCCCTAGTCTAATTGACACTATATAGTATCGAAAACTCACATCGAATTAGCAATTTTTCTCTGTGACTATATAGTGTAGCCTTGTAACAATTGTTGGTAAACCCACAAAAATAATGTCTAAAGATGAATAATATGGAACAAACATGAAGATCAATCCTGCGTTGAAACAATATTTTACAGAATCAATTCTTAAATCAAGCTTCAAATTTCCGAGTCGTTTTAACCTCCCCCCAGCAACCGCACGTTTTGGTATCGAACAACTCTCTCGTTTTATTCCACAACGAAAAGATGTACAAATTCGTTCATTGCGCGTAGCAGGTATCCGCGCAGAAGAAATCAAACCTCAAGCACATTCGACCCAGTTAATTTTCCATATTCATGGTGGTGCTTTTTTTGTTGGTTCATTAAAAACTCATCGTGCTTTTTTATCTGAAGTTGCTGCACGAACCCAAATGCAAGTGTTTCATTTAGACTACCCTTTAGCACCAGAGAATAAGTTTCCAGAAGCTGGCGATGCAATTTATGATGTTTATCAACAACTTTTAGATCAAGGCATATTACCTAAAGATATTATTATTTCAGGGGACTCGTGTGGTGCGAACTTAGCATTGGCTTTAGCGCTGCGCCTGAAAGAAGAAGACCCTAAACAGCTTCCTAGTGCATTAATCCTCATGTGCCCATTCTTGGATTTAACCCTGACTGGAGAATCTTTGCGTTATAACCAAAATTTGGATGCCTTGCTCTCTATTGAAGCACTCGAAGCAGGAATTGACTTTTATGTACCTAAACATTTAGATCCATCACTTCCACCGCTATCACCTATTTTTGGAGATTTGGAAGGGCTTCCACCAACACTGGTACAAATTGGATCAAAGGAAATTTTACTGTCAGATGCACAACGCTTTGAACAAAAAGCAACAGAGGCAGGGGTTAAAGTCACTTATAAGCTTTATACAGGTATGTGGCATAACTTCCAAATGTTTAGCCCTTGGTTTGATGAAGCGAAAAGGTCATTAGCAGATATTGCTGAGTTTGCACATCGTATTGATCGCAGCTAAAGATTAATCGTCGCAAAATATAATAATTGAGTGGAAAATAGCCCAAAACAATGAGCAACAATTTAAAAGACAAGCATTGTTGTTCATTCTATAAATAAAAAGTCAATGAATTCTCTTTTAATACTCATAAATTCATTTTGAATCTATAAATACGTTTCAATCATTAAAACTACTCAAATAATACTATTAAATTTAGTTTCATTATTAAGTTTAACTGCAAAATAAATCACATTATTATAAATATAAATAGACTCCCGTCATCTTTAATTTTATTTTTTTATTTGAATTCAATCAAATAAACTGCTACATTCGTCGAATGAAACAATAAAAAAATCAAATGCGGATGGGCAAAGAAATGCGTAATAAAATTTATTCTGAAAGACGACGTAAAATACATTCTCTCTTCAATCAAATATTGAAGCGTACTTTTATTGCCAAAATCATGCAGAAAAATCAGATCAGCAATAACATTGAAATCGATCCAGATACGGGTATTTATAACCAATTTGCAATTAACTCATATTTGAAAGAATTACACCCTCAAGTTGAATCAAACTTTGGAATTATTTTATTAAGCATCGATAATTTAAACAAAATAAAAGAAAATTTCAGCTCCCAGATAGCCCGTAAAGTTTTAGCATCCATTGCCCAAGCTCTATTAAAAAATCTTCGCGATACAGATCTTGTTGGCCGCTACAGCGAATCAGAATTCATTTTAATTCTCAGTGATGTCAATCTAGAACAAGCCAATCATATTGCTGAACGTCTGACTAACTTAATCAATCAAAGCCCATTAAAAATCATCGGTAAAATAATTCCGATTCAGGCAAGTCATGGAGTTTCAATTTCTCAATATAACAGCTTAAGCAATACTGTATTAGCACAAGCAGATCTTGCATTGCATAACACAAAAATTAACCACGAACAGTTTTATACCAGTACTGGGCTAAATTCATAAATATTTAACTTTATAAAAAGTGCAATCATTAGCCCTGAAAGTTAAATATTTTTAATATTTTCATAGATTTAATTTTTAATAGTTAAACGTGGGGTAAAAATGAAGGCATCTTTCATAGATGATTAGTCACTATATAAAGTCATTAAAAAACCAATTTAATTCAGATATTATTATGAATTGGAGTAATATTCATAAAAGTATTCTAGTATTAGTCTTGGCTTTTGGAATCCAATTATTGTGGATTTTTTGGAAATTATGGATCATCAACACACCAAGTATTTGGCCATGGGTTAATCTACCCCTTATTCATACTCAAATTTACATCAATAGCATTTCAGCCTTTTTTTTCATTGGTTTAGTTTGTATTTGTTATAAATTCCAAAAAAAACATTGGGCACATCTTTTTTTCCCCCACTTAGTGATTAGCATTTTTACGCTCATGTTTATTAGTGATGGTTTTTTGGTCGGCATATATAGCCCTGCAACCATCTTTGCCTTTGTATCTATTTCAGGTATCGGAATTATTTTATTTAACCGAAAATTTATTTATATCCATTTATTTAATGCTTTTAGCATTGCAATCATACTCATGTATTGCACTTACAAAAATTTAGTGCCCTACGCTCCCATATTTAGTCAAACATTATTAGAACATGATCCCCAGAAAAATCTATTCTGGGTTTTAAGTATGGCGTACTTTATTATCCCTATCCTGATTGCATGTCTAGTTTTATGTGAAGTATTGCTCTCTCAATGGCGCCATCGTGAATCATTAATTCAAATTTTGAGCCAAACTGACCCCTTAACCAATCTATATAATCGTCGATCTTTCAATGAAAAATTAAGCCTAATTCAGAATACTCGCACACAATATGCAATTATTCTCATTGATATTGATCATTTTAAAATGATCAACGATGATTTTGGTCATCATATTGGCGATGAAGCGCTTAAAGCTGTTGCCCAACTTCTGTCGACCCTCGTACGAAGTTCAGACATTGTAGCCCGCTATGGCGGCGAAGAATTTATCATTGCCATGCCTGAAACATCACTTACAATCGCACGTGAAGTTGCAGAGCGTTGTCGCCTTGCCATCCAAAATCAGACATTAGAGACACTCACTCAGAAAAAAATCAATCTAACAGCAAGTTTTGGAGTCGCAACCTCAGAGGATGAAACGCAAATCAATAAAATCATTCATCATGCTGATCAAGCACTTTATCGTGCCAAAGCCTATGGACGAAACCAAGTTCATTTTCATGGTGAAACAAACCACGGTTAAATCAATTTAACTGGAAATAATCACCATCACACTGCATTTATTCAGTTCGATAAGGCTCTTCACATTCTACAAATCTAAATTCAGCTTTTGCTTCCTGAATCCATTGCTGCACTGCTGGAACTGCCAAGATTTTCTGTACATATTGCTGACTGAATGATGATATTGGGATGCCATAGCCTACGAATCGCATCACAACTGGCGCATAGAATGCATCGACAATACTAAATTGATCGCCACACAAAAAACTGTCTGTGCTTGGTCGTTCTGACCATAATTGCTCAATACGTTGCACATCTTGCTGTAGTTTTAGATTATCTTGCCAAAGTTTTGCGCCAATGTTTGTTAAATCTGCATCGATATTCATTCCACATAAACTGCGTAAAGCCATAAAACTGCTATGCATCTCTGCGCACATAGAACGAGCGCTTGCTCTTTGTCGAAAGTCATTTGGCCATAGATATTTTTCAGGAAACTTTTCAGCCAAATATTCACAAATCGCCAAAGTATCCCAGATTAAAAATCCATCATCGACTAACGCAGGGACTTTTCCTGTCGGGTTAATTTTGAGGATACTGTGTTTGAATTGACTGTCTAATTCAAAGTGATCAAAAGGAATCAGATGTTCTTTGAATGGTATAGCAAAGTGCTGCAATACCAACCATGGACGCATTGACCATGTGGAATAATTTTTATTACCAATAAATAATTCTAACATGCGACCATCCTCCTAATTTTTTCTTATCATTGATCTTTGATGTGTATTTTCTTCAATTTATAGACAAAAAAAGAGTAGATCAACTACTCTTTTTAGTTCTTCAATACAACTTAGAATAGGAATGAAATGCCTAAACCAGCAGTATAACTACGATCCTGACCGCTTAAATCCACACCAATGCTTCCATCGATCTGTGTGCGATCATTCAGTGCATAAATCAAACCTGAACCTAAACCGTATTCATAATCTTGGCTTTCTGTTTTGGAATAAATAAATTCAGAAAAACCAGAAAGATTACCTGCGATTTTATAACCTACAGTCGGTATGGCCGTGACTGACCAGTGACCATCTTGTACCGCATAGTTCATGGTAATGCCAGTATTCACTAAATCATTGTATTTATAATCAAGTGAAGTCCCAATACTATAAATATCATCTTCCTCAGTGAAGCCTTCATTGCCTGTCGCAATAACAGCTTGTGCAAGGACTGCCATAGATAATTTATCATCTTTTAAATCAATGGCTTTTTTGATCCCGATAGACACATCACCAAGACCTGAGTCATCATGTTTCTCACCCTTGTATTTGGTCTGTGTCCAAGCTGGACCTGCCCAACCCAATTGCAATTCCATACTAGAAGTTAAACCTGTACGGAAAAACATGTCTCCATTGAGCGTAACTGTTTTTTCTTTCGCACCATCGACGGTGGTTTCAGTATAGCTTGCACTTGGTAAGCCTTGTTCCCAAGCCAATTGACCTACAGGAGTGATGCCCGTCCCAAAACCTGCTCCAGGACGATCGAAGGAAAATTCTGCTGCCATTGCGTTTATACTTAGACTAGAAGCCAGAACCAAAGTGATTTTATTTAATATTGCCATATCAGGACTCAAACTTACGTTTATTCGTTGGACATTTTCGCACCGCGACTACGTAGTAACTCTAAAGTTTCTTTCTCTTCAGGTAAAGCCTGTGACCAATCTATTTGATCAAATTCACAATCAAAAAATAGATCACTAATTGAAGACAAGATGGTTTTTCCTTCTTCATCACGGGTATTTGGGTCAACTTTATGATCTAACAATTTTTGTACCGCAGGTACACATGCTGCACTTGCTGCATCCCAAAGAGGACCATAGCACTCTTCTGCATCCCATAGATAAAAGTTTGCTTTGGCTTGAATCAGTGCATCTAAAATATCTAAATGTGGTTGTAAATCCTGAGCTTTTTGCTCAGCACTCAAAGGTTTTCCTGCTTCATAAGCATCACAGATTTTTTCCCACCATTTAAATAATCCATCTGACCAGATCGAAACAGCAGGACCTTTTTCAGGTTCCATAAAGTTGGGATCAAATCCATCTGCAAGCAAACGCTGAATTTGGGCAAGGTCTAAATCTTCTAAAGCCTGTACAAAGACTTGTTGTTGTGCTGATAACATATTGATCTCACAATTATATTCTTATATTCATTATGACTATTTTTTTTTAAATAGCTCATAAAATTTTAAATACTTCTCATTTTTAAATCCGTACAGCATTTATTGTTAGTTTCTGACAAAGTACATAACATTTATTTTACAGCCACAAAAAAAGCCCCGAAGGGCTTTTCATCATTTATGCTTCATCAGCATCTGCGAGTTCTAATTTCCCACCACGTGGGTTTTCTGTTTTCTCTAGGGTGTGTTCTAGACTACGTTTCACTCGCTCAATCGCGCCATGTAGTGATAGATCAATATTTTTTGCTCTATGCTTAACAACGACTGGCTTTAAACCTGCTGCTTTTAATTCGATCATGCATTGAATATCATCATCCCCACCTTTATCTCCATTTTCATCGCTGATATGCACTGAAAATTGAGTAATTCGCTCACTATGGCGTTGAAATTCTTGATTTAGCTCATCTCGCACGTAGGTAATTAAGCGATCACTATTTTTAATATTTTTGTCTGTACGGATTTCAATATTCATAAAAAAACTTCCTCTTTCTAATCTAAAACTGAGTGCAAAATAATATTTTTGGCACACTTAAAGCTCATTGTATAAGTCGCTTTTTCACCTTCAATAAACTGGAACCGTAACTCCTCTATTACCAAGATGAACACTTTTGATGATCTGCAGATTGGTGTTCTTATACATTCAATATCAGGCTATATTGAAAAATATGCAAGTAGATTTTTAACTTTTTTATGAAAACAATATGAAAAATGACAACTTGTTACGTATTTTTATAATTTAATGATTTATTTAAATTTTTATTCGACAATTCCATGTGAATGACTCGACATTATTCAATTCCAAATATTTTTTGCGATTCAAAATTTCTTTTCTCGTCCGTCATCCATTTTCACGTTTTAAAACATTTTATGACTTGATGTTTACATATTTATTTACATTTTATCTGGTTTTGGCTTTATTTTTGCTAAAGAATCTGTATCCTTGTAGCGCTTTCTTGGGGGAGAGATTTTTTCATGAAATTTACACAAATTGCTGCTCTTTGCGCAATCGCTTCAACTGCAACTTTGGCTCAAGCTGCTCCTGTTTGGCAGGATTTCAGTTTAACAGGACTTTATGGTGAAAATTATGAAGTTGTTGATGAAAAGCAAACTACACTGACAGTTGAGTATGCTGCCAAAGTAAAATACGCAGATGTATTCTTCTTTATGGATCGTATGCGTGGTAGTGATGATCACAAAAGCACATATTTCGAATTAGCTCCTCGCCTAAGCCTTGGTGAAGTTACTGGGAAAAAGCTTGCTGTTGGCCCAATCAAAGACGTTTTGATTTCGACAACGTGGGAAAGTAGTAGTGATGACTTCAACAATAGTTTTGACAATTTCTTGTATGGTGTTGGTTTTGATTTAGCCATTCCTTATACAAGTTTTGCTAGCATCAATTTTTATCGTGCGAACAACGAAAAGCAAAGTGATGACTATCAAATGACGCTTACTTACGGCGTTCCTGTAAAATTAGGTTCAGAAGACTTTTTGGTTGATGGTTTCTTAGATTGGTCAACTGCTGAAAAAGATTCAGGCGCTGCGCATGCAAGCGAATTAAACTGGACCACTCAATATAAATGGAATGCGGGTAAACATATTTCTCCAAATACACGTTTATATCTTGGTATTGAACATTCTGTATGGAATAACAAATACGGGATCAAAGGTAAAGATGAAAACAATGTCAGTGCTTTAGTGAAGTATCATTTCTAAGTGATCGCTAAGACATGATTTGAAAGGCAAGACTGCGGTCTTGCTTTTTTTATTGGTGTGATAGATTGCATCGCCAAATGATAATTTCTACAATAAAAACTCAATTACTTTAAATCGACCTCGTCCATGAATTTTCAAATTCGCCCCGCTCAAAGTTCTGACATTCCTCATATCATGCGGATTTATAATCGTGAAATTGAAAATGGTTTGGCGACATGGAATAACATCCCAAAAAGTTTAGAAGAATATCAACAATGGTTTACCGATTTAGAAGAGAGTAATTTTCCACTTTTTGTCGCTGAAGTTATTGAAAGTAAAAGCATTGCAGGTTATTCAGAATATTCGAGTTTTCGTAATTTTAATGGTTATAACCATACTGTTGAGCATGCAGTTTATATTGACCCACAGTTTGCACGTCAAGGTTTAGGCAAGGCATTAATGGTGAAACTGATTGAGCATGCGAAACAACATGATATTCATGTTATGGTCGCTGCGATTGATCATGAAAATACTGCTTCGATTCATTTACATGAACAACTGGGTTTTAAGCAAACTGGTTATATGCCTCAAGTCGGTCAAAAATTTGGTATGTGGCGAGATTTGGTATTGATGCAGTTAAATTTTGGGTAAATCCTAAAATATATAAAAACAATAGGGTAACTATGAAGCTACAGCTGATTCCAGTATTCGAATTAGAATATTCACATCCAAAAATTAAATTTCCTGAATTCCCTTTTACAGATGAAGAATATGAAAATTATTTTGACCAAGTCTATAAATTAAATGGTTTTGTAGATAAATTTCAGCCTATTGCACAAGGTTTTAACCTTTATTCTGTCTTACAAACGACTGAAAGAAATTTACTTAAGATTTTAAAGGATGCAATTCAAAAGAATAAAAATAGCTTAGAGGGTGGGCGATATATCAAATGGAATAAATCCGATCCTGACCCAGCGTTGTTGTTCTGATTTTAATGATGTAGATAGCTGGATTAATCTTGCTGAAAATAAATTAAAGGGGTTTTGGATTGGTCATCCAATGCTATGTTGTAAAATAGACAATGATCAAATTCAATTTATTGAAGAAGAGGAAGAAGAACTTGAGGATATTTATGTTTCTTTTTCTGAGTTCCAAAAAGCAGTATTGCAGTTAAAACAAGAACTTCCAAAAATCCGAGAATATATTTTAATAGTTGCAAATAAATATCAGCTTGATTTATCGGTAGTTAATCAATTTTTAAAATTTACTCAGATAGATCAAAACAATGCTTAGATTGTTTTGATCATTTGAAAATTTATCAAACACCCAAATCTGCTAAATTACCCTTCTGCTCTAACCACTCTTTACGGTCACCAGAACGTTTCTTAGCCAATAATTTATCCAACAAATTCGCAGTCAATTGCGTATCGTCTAAATCCAACTGTACCAAACGACGTGTGTTAGGGTCTAAAGTCGTTTCCCGCAACTGACTTGCATTCATCTCACCCAAACCTTTAAATCGAGTAATTTGAGGATTTTTGGTTTTTACTTTCTTTAAGATAGCTTCTAACTCTTGCTCATCCAACGCATAATGAACATCTTTGGCATCATCAATACGGAACAACGGTGGCATTGCGACATAAAGATGCCCTGCATCCACCATCGCTGGGAAATGCTTGACGAATAAAGCACAGAGCAAGGTCGCGATATGCAAACCATCCGAATCCGCATCGGCAAGGATACAAATTTTGCCATAACGCAATTCTGATAAATCATCACTGCCTGGATCAACACCGATCGCAATCGCAATATTATGAACTTCCTGAGAAGCCAAAACTTCATCCGAAGACACTTCCCAAGTATTTAAAATTTTCCCACGAATCGGCATGATCGCTTGGAAGTTTTTATCACGAGCTTGTTTCGCAGAACCACCTGCGGAGTCACCTTCCACGATAAATAATTCAGATTCTTCTAATGTATGCCCTACACAGTCTGACAATTTACCGGGTAAAGTTGGACCAGCAACGATTTTCTTACGTTCAACTTTTTTCGCAGCTTTTAAACGACGACCCGCTTTAGCAATCACCATTTCTGCAAGTTGCATCGCCACTTCAGAGTTTTGATTGAGCCATAAAGCAAATGCATCTTTGGCAATATTCAACACAATATTGGAAGCTTCACGACTCGAAAGACGCTCTTTGGTCTGCCCTGAAAACTGAGGTTCTTGGAATTTTAAAGACAGAATGTAATTCACCCCATCCCAAACATCTTCCGCTGACAATTTCATGTTACGTGGCAATAAGTTACGTAATTCACAAAACTCACGCATCGCATCCGTCACACCTGAGCGCAAGCCGTTTACATGCGTACCGCCTTGCGCGGTAGGAATCAAATTAACATAGCTTTCTTGAATTTGCTCACCACCTTCAACATTCCAGCAAATCGCAAATTCTGTACTGGCACGCTCAGCCTCACCTGTCGCAACAAAAGCAGGTTCTGGAACAATTTCACGGTCTTGCAATTCATCCATCAAATAGTCGACCAGACCATTTTCAAATTGCCATTCTATTTTTTCATCATTAATTTGGTCGATATAAATAATTTGTAAACCCGCAGCAAGCACAGCTTTGGCTTTTAAATTATGCTTTAACGCTTTTAAAGCAAATTTAGGCGAATCAAAATACTTGGCTTCTGGCCAAAAATGGACGCTTGTTCCTGAAGCTCTTTTGGGTGCTTTGCCTTCTAATACTTCTAATGGTGCAACAGGCTCACCACGTTCAAACGCCATTTTATAGAGGTTGCCTTGACGTTGAACTTCAACCTCTACACGGTCAGATAAAGCATTGACGACAGAAATACCCACACCATGCAAACCACCTGAAAATTGGTAGTTATCCGTGCTGAATTTACCACCTGCATGTAGTTTGGTGAGGATAATTTCAATCCCACTTTGTCCATATTCAGGGTGAATATCAACAGGCATCCCACGACCATTGTCTTCAACGGATAGGGAGCCATCTTTATACACCGTGACCGTGATTTTATTGGCATGCCCTGCAAGTGCCTCATCCACAGCATTATCAATAACTTCTTGCGCCAAATGGTTTGGACGTGTGGTATCGGTGTACATGCCTGGACGACGACGTACAGGATCTAAACCAGATAAAACCTCAAGAGATTGGGCTGTATATGACACGTTAATGTTTTTCCTTTTATTTTACGGAGTAGGATAAAAATTCCAAAATCATCGGGATTTTATCTGCAAAATTTTCCATCGCATGATTACCATGCATTTCAGTCATGATCAATGATGAATGTGGTGCTGCACTATAATAGCGTTCCGCTTCACGATAATCCAAAATTTCATCGCCTTGTTGCAGTAAAACCATGATTTTGTCTGCATCTTGCACAAATGACACAGCAATCGCTTCTAAGTGATCAAGTTGTGCATGGTCTAATGTCCATTGTTCAGTCACTTTGAGCGGAATATGCTCCATTCCAAATAGTTCGCGAAACAAAGCCCATGGTCGCATAGCGGGATTAATTAAAACAGCAGGCACACCGTATTTGGCGACCAATTGTGTCGCATAAAAACCACCAAGACTACTCCCCACTAGACCAACATCTGATAGTTCTTCAATCAATTGAGAGATTTGATCTAAAACCATTTGAGGATGTTGATTTAAATCGGGTAAATAAACATTATTCGATGAATGGTTTCGACAATATTCATCTAATTGTTGCCCTTTGATCGATAAAGGGCTACTTTTAAAACCATGTAAATAGATAATATTCATTGGAAATAAATTGCTTTTTCATCGCTCATGTTTTAGTTTTTAATGTGATATTCATCACAATATGTTTTAATTTGTATATGGTCGTGTTTTGTCCGACAAAAAATTAAAACAAAATTGCAAACATCTGTATTTTAATTAAATGTTCAGGATGAACAAGATAAGATGATTGCTTAGGAATTTATACATTGATCTTCGACAAAAATAAAGTCTTTGTTATGGGTCAATTAGGATGAGGAAATAACAATGCCAAGTTTAACCCCTTTACACGAAACATATTGTAAGTGGGATCGTTCGCCTCCAAGTCAGGCGGACGTACTTGAAGGTTTAGCACAATTGGTGAGTACACCATTGAGCGGTGTTGTTCAGGACTTTATCCAGTCGATTCAACGTGAAATGTTACTGAGTATTTTTGGTTTAAGTAAAACCAAAGCCAAACGCTTTCAGTCACGTCCAATTGTCGATAAATTCTATCAATTCGGCTATAACGCACTACAAAATTACGGTAGCCACTTACTTGCTCCTGTTTTACGAAAAACTATTGAACGCTTTCCAAATTTGCATGAAAAGTCACTCACATCATATATGACCTTTTTGGTCAGTGCTTTGAATGGTGTACTTGGTGATTATTTATTGGCAACCCATAATCCACTTGCACTTTCTCCAGTACTCTATGATCGCTATGGCACATTACAACAAGGTGATTTAGCGGGGCGTGTGGTGATTTTTTCACACGGTTTATGCATGAATTATCAAGATTGGAGTAATCGTGGTAATGGCGGAATCGGTGAAAAATTACTGGCTCAGCGTGATAACAACACCATGTTATATTTGCACTACAACACAGGACGTCGTATTTCAGCCAATGGACGTTCACTTGCCAATATCTTAGAAGATTTAGTCAAACGTAATCCACGTATCACCAGTATTGACCTGATTGGTCATAGCATGGGTGGTTTGGTTTCTCGCAGTGCTTTGTTTTATGGTAAACAGAATATGCATCAATGGTTGCATATGGTTGAAAACCTTGTTTGTATTGGCTCACCGCATCATGGTGCAGTATTGGAACGTTTCGGTTTCGCAATCCAAGATAAAATTGGCAACTTTCCAATTGTTAAAATTATCAGTCATGTGGTCAACATTCGCAGTAACGGTATTTTAGACCTGCGTTTTGGTAGTGTCCGTGATGATGACTGGGAACATAATAATGCACGTATTGGCTTAATGGACGATAACCGTAAGCCAGCACCACTCCCGTCACACATCAATACCTTTTTAATCGCAGGAACTTTAGAGTTTGAAAATCGTAAGAACCGTACTTTAAAAGTGATTGGCGACTATCTCGTCAGTGTGAAAAGTGCTTTGGGTGAACATCCAAATCCACGTTTTCAATTGAAATTACCTGAATCACATAAAGCTGTATTTTATGGCTTAAACCATTTTGATATTCAGTACCATCCATTGGTCGCAGAACAGATTGCCAAATGGTTCTACCCGCATCATGATGAGCTTGCAGAAGAACAAATTCGTAAATATTTGATTAAATTAGAAAGTATGCAAGGTATTGTAGAAACCTAGTTGAAGATATATCTAAAACAAAAGCCAACTTGAAGTTGTAATGCTGATTAGTTAAGCAGAATTATTGCATAAATTCTTAAAATCTCCCCTAACCCCTCTTTGAAAAAGAGGGGAACTTACTGTGACTAAAATAATTTTTAGTCATGAAAAGCTCCCTCCTTTGGAAAAGGTGAGGAACATATTCCGCAAGGGGGAGGATTTAAAAATCATTAATTGACTGGCATTAAACTTAAAGTTGGCTTTTTAGTGGCTAATTTCTAAATGCTCAATTAAATCGACTCATTCCACGCCTGAATTTTTACCACTTTGCCATTTTGAATATGAATCATCAGCACATATTGCGCTGCTCCACCACCTGCCAAAGGATTGATAACATAAAGATCTTGACCTTTACTATAGATTTCTGCATTGGCAAAATCTTGTAAACCACCTTTCGATAATGGCGTTTCAGAAATAAAATAGTTTTCTAGATCTTGTGATGGAATGTGAATATTTTTACCCTGATATAGAATATCCATAGAAGAAAATTGCAGACGACCTGTCGGCAATACACCATCTGTACCATAGAACGGCTTATTTTTATAATGTGTATAGACTAATTCTGTCTGTCCTTTAGGAACAGACTGTTTAAAATCTGATGGATTGAACTGTGCCTTACGTGTCATCACATGCACTTTATTTTGCCCAAGTGAATAACCAGCACTCTTCATATCACTGCTTTGAAGCTTCCACTTTTGAAAATCTTTAAACTTATTGATGCGACTATCGTGAATATAACCTGAACCATCTTTCAGGTAGAGAACATAACTAAACTGATTTTCAGCATAATCCCCCACAAAAGAAACGACTTCGCCATTATTTAATTTATCTACCACTTTTGATTTGGTGGAAGCTTGATCTCGAACATTCACATAACCATCTTTATCTTGAATCAAACCGAAATTATTCGACTGAGCAAAACTCAGTAATGGTATAAAAAGACTAGCAACTAAAAGGATTCTTTTCATTTTAAAATACTGATTATTTTTTAAATTTAAATATAAAAAGAGCCAGTTTTCACCAGCTCCATTGCTCATATTTTAATATTTACGGAATAACTGCCACAGGCTAATCAAAGCCAATACACTAAAGAACAACAAAGACCATGTCGGTAAAGACTGCCCTAAAAATGTCCAATCAATCATGGCACACTCACCAGAGCCTTTGAGGACATTTTCAAACACAGATTTGAGCGGTAATGTGTCTACCCAATAATCCAAGCCTGGACCACAACTCGGCACTTGGTCTTTTGGCAAATGTTGCAACCACACATGACGTGCAGCAACACCGGCTGACCATGAAATCGCGACTAAACCTAAGAAACTATAAATACGCTTAAACACATTGGTTTTTGGGTTATGCAAAAACGCAATGAGGGAAATGAATCCTAAACCAATCAGACCAATCCGTTGAAATACGCAAAGCGGGCAAGGATCAAGTCCTTGCACATGCTCTAAAAACAACGCAAATGACATTCCAATGACACTTGCCAAAAACAAAAAACCACTTACGAAGCGATAACTACGCCATTGCATGGAATTTCCCCATTATTGCATGAGTATATGAATCAATACTTTATTCAAAATTTATCTAAATTTACTCAAGTAATCTTCAAAACTTATACTTGTATCTTGTTCAAGTTGCTGTTGTTCTGCGAGAGAACTTTGAGTAAGTTCCTCAAAATACGCTAAAGTTTCTGGACTTAATACATGTTGTTCGTAACTTTCAATATGTTGGTTTGCCATATAGCTACCAAAGCCCCAAGTCCCGCCTTGTTTCATGGTATCTTCAATCACATGCGCAGATAGAGTCTGATCCACATCATCAACACGGATTTGCATTACAGCTAGGGCTTGACGATACAAATCCGTTGCATAGCTTTGATTTAACACATCAGCGAGTGGTTGCATTGCAGTGATATGTTGTTGAATCCATGCTAATAATGGAATTTCTTGATCAGTCTCAATAATTTTAGCATTTGGCGCACGACCACGATTGACCACTTCAGCTTGGTTCTGCTCAATAATATCTTGTTCAGCATCTAACAAATCTGGACTGTCTTTGAGTAAGCAATATAGTGCCACAACTTCCAAGAAACCTGCGGTATCTTCATCGATCCCGATTGCACTATACGGATTCACATCAACTGCACGAAGTTCTACATAGCCAATGCCACGATTTGCCAAAGCTTGAGATGGTGTTTCACCTGCTTTTGGCACTTGTTTCGGACGAACTAAGCTGTAATATTCATTTTCAATTTGTAGCACGTGATCATTGATTTGATTCGGCTCACCATTGGCATCATTCAAACCTAAACGGCTAAATTGTGCATACGGCGTATTCACCGCTTTTTGTAACTCTGCGACATAACATTCTAAATTGTTGTAATGAATGCCCAATTGTTTTTGCGCAGAATTTTGATAACCAAAACGCCCCATTCGCAATGCTGTTGCATAAGGTAAGAATAGCGTTCCTTTGATCAACGGTAATAAATGATGCTCACGTCCTGTCATAAAACATTTACATACTGACGGACTTGCGCCAACAAGGTACATGACCAATGGTGTAAGACGAATAAAATTACGAATTAAGCCCAAATAACGATGACTGCGGTAATCTTGCAGACTGAGTGCTTTCAGAGCTTCATCAGTTTCATGCTGTTGTAATTGTTCAAATAACGCATCGGGGAAAGAAACGTTGTAATGCACACCTGAAATGGTCTGCATACGGCGACCATAGCGAATGCCTAAACCATGACGATATAAAGTTTTGAATTTACCAATATTTGAAGTGCCATATTGTGCCAAACGAATATTTTCTTCTTGATCGTCCAACATACATGGCATAGACAATGTCCATAATTTTTCATCATTTTCTAAATGACGATTCACCACCGCATGCACATCTGCCAAAAATGACAATGCTTCAGGAATGCTTTCTTTCGGTGGAGTAATAAACTCCATCAAGGCTTCAGAATAATCTGTGGTGATATGCGGATGCGTCAGCGCAGAACCGAGTGATTTGGGATGATCTGCTTGTGATAAAAAGCCGTTGCTTTGCATACGCAAACTTTCACGCTCAATCCCACGTAACATCCCTTTGAATAAGGCAGAATCCACCCAACTTGGTAAAATAGATTGGGAAATCGCTTCGGGTTGACTCATACTGACTCGCTTATCTTAAAGGCTTCTCTTAAGAATTTATTCAAATAAAATGTTTTGGATGCTCGCAGTATAACGTGATTTATCGATATACACGTATATTCATCGATTTTTGCATTCAATATTCATTTTATTTTCGGCAATTTTTTATCACAAATGAAGACTACAAGATATCTAAAATATATGTTTTTATTACTAAATACCCACTAACAATTAACAATCTGTAAAAATTAAGGTTTTATAAAAGTTATGAATTATCAAACTGTTCTCGATTTTTGGTTTAGCGCTGAAACTCAACCCTACTGGTTTGCAAAGAGTGATGCATTCGATCAACAACTTCGCAATCAATTTTTAGACACTCTAGAGCAAGCACGCCAAGCTGAACTTTGGTCATGGCGAGAAAATGCCGAAGGTCGTTTGGCTGAAGTTATTGTTTTGGATCAATTTTCACGAAATTTATATCGCGACAGCCCTGCCTCTTTTGCACAAGACCCAATGGCTTTGGCTTTAGCGCAGGAAACGATCCAACGGGGATTGGATCAAAATTTAAGACCTGAGCAACGTTCATTTTTATATATGCCCTTTATGCACAGTGAATCCAAGATCATTCATGAACAAGCATTAAAATTATTTGAAGATTTAGGCAATCCAATCAATTTAGATTTTGAGAAAAAGCATAAAGTTATTATTGATCGTTTTGGACGTTATCCACATCGTAATGAAATCTTAGGGCGAGAATCGACTGTGGAAGAAATTGAGTTTTTAAAACAGCCGAATAGTAGTTTTTGATTTAAATTTTACCTGAATCAGAACCGTGCACTATTTTCAAAATAGCTGACTCTAGTTCATCATAATGATGAATACTTTGGTCAACATGCTGTGAGCCCAAAGATAATGTGGGATGAAAGAAAATCGTTTTCATCCCTACATTTTTTGCCCCTTGTATATCGGCAACGGGATTATCCCCAATAAAAATACAATCACTTGGCTTGCATTGTAATTGCCTACATACATATTCAAAAATCAAAGGATCTGGTTTCCGTAGTTCAACTTCTTCTGATACCACAACAATTGAAAAATATTCTGTTAAACCAAGTGCATAAAAATTATGTTGTTGAAATGGCGTTTTTCCATTGGAAATTAAACCCAGTTGATAACCTTGTTGAAACAGCTTTCGAATCACATCTTCAACATTTTCAAATGCCGTGGAAAATTTATTAAAATCGAGCACATAAGAATTTAAAAGCTCATCTACACCATACGGCTCAATTTTAAATTCTTCTTTTACTTGTGCGTAGACGGTATCTTTCCAAACACTGCCATTATTATCCAGCTCTATAAACCGTTGAATAAATGCTGACTTTTTATTGGCATCCACCAATTGAAAAAAATTGACCTGCCAATTTAAAAATTTGATTAATGAACGATTCCGATCTAACAAAGTCTGATCTAAATCAAAAAGAAGGACTTTTGGCATTGGATTCACCTGATCTAAAATTAAAAAACATTATTTTTAAGCGATCATTAGAAAATATAAGTTGTTTTAATGATCGTATTTTCAATCATTTCAGACTGTATAGATTTCAACTGTTGGACATTTGACTTAAAACTTGGGAACAGTGGAATGCCCTCACCTAGCAATACAGGCATCACAAAAATTTCCAAACTATTCAGTAAATTATGCTCAAGAATATAGTTCTGTAACTGTGTTCCTCCGACAACCCAGACATTCCCCTCAAAATTTTGTCTGAGATGGTCAACCAATTCATGAACACCATGATTCCATACAGAAAGTGACGATAAATCCTTTTTGATTGGGATATGGCCATTCACCACCAAATGAACAAATCACTTCATAAGTTTTACGTCCCATAACAACAATATCAATCTCTTGAATAAAGTCGTTATAGCCACAGTCAATTGCTTGATAAGGTGTTAAAAATTCAACTGAGCCGTCTTTTGTTGCAATATAACCATCTGCACTTGTCGCAATATAACCTTTTATTTCAATACTCATTCAATTCCCTATCAACCATTCCATTTGCCTCAAGTATATCAAATCCTTTTAGTATTGATATTCACTACAATCGCTTGGCTACTTCTATTTAGCTAATCGATAGTGAAGTCATATTTTAAATAAAAATGGCTATGCAAACTCATCATCTCTACCGATCAAGTAACAAAATTCTGCTTGAAATTCATGCTTAATTCATCAATTTATAACAATATAATGGGCATATAAATGTATTTCAGAATCTGCTGAAAAGGAGCGTTAAATGAAAAAGCAACTGATTGGTCTATCTATGGTTGTCGCGCTCGCAATCTCGGGTTGTGCAACCACACCGAGCAAACCACGCACTTTTGACCAACTTGGGCAATACACCACAGTTCCGCTGAATGAACATAGCTATCGCATTAGTTTTCAAGGTAATAGCAACATGAGTTTTGGTACTGCCGAAGAAATTACACTGGTCAAAGCAGCACAAACAACCTTATTGAATGGTTTTACTTATTTTAAAGTCTTAGATGATCCAAGTAATCGCACTCTACAGCCGCCTCGTAAAGCTGTCGTTTATCCGTCACAGAGTTACTATCCGTATGGTTGGGGCTACAGACGTCATCCAGGGTTCTGGAATGATCCATTCTATGATATGCCACAAGTGGTGACACTTGACCCTGTTCAAGTTTCCTATACGATTGAATGTTATAAGGATAAAAAATCATCGCCAAATGATGCCTTTGACGCTCGTCTGATTTTGCAATCTTTAGGGCAGAAATATGGCGTTAGTCCGACAGGACAGGTACTGCAACCACAACCTGTTACTGTACCATCAGCTAAATAATTATTTTTAGGACAATGCATGAGCGGAATTGAACAACGTGAATCAATCCATGAGGTTCCAAGCCTAGATCGCAGTAAACGCTTTGCAACAATTGCCTTAGTTGTCGCTGTGGTGGCTTGGTTTGCATTGATTATTTCCGCAAAACTATTGCCTGAATATGCATGGTTTATTCATATACTCATGCTCGGTGCGGAGGCTGGTGTAGTCGGTGGTTTGGCAGACTGGTATGCCATCACAGTGTTATTTCGCAACCCTTTTGGAAAAATTCCAATTCCCAAGTTTTTACGTGATCACACTGAAATTATTCCGCGTAATAAAGCGCGTATTGCCGAGTCGATGGGAAAATTTGTTCAGGAAAATTTTCTTTCTCCTCAAGTGGTTGAAAATAGTTTACAGAAAACTGACCTCAGTTTAGCAATCGGACAATGGCTTGCAAATCCAAAGAATAATGGTCAAGTGGTTGAAGTGATTCAGCAAACAGTGCCGAAGATTTTTGAATTTGTAGGACAGGAACAGATTGGACGCTTTATTCAAAATAACAGTGTGCAATGGGTTCGTAATACCCGTATGAATCACCTTGCCAGTGAAATGCTCCGTGCCGTGTTGGAAAATGATTTCCATCAAGATGTATTACAGCGTGGTTTAGATTTGGCGCATGAATGGATGATGAATCATCCTGAAAAAACCCGTGAATTAACCCAACGTTTATTTAAGGAACTTGGTGTTTCTCGACTTGCTAAAGGTGCGAGTTGGATTGGGATTGATGTTGAAAAGCGCACGATTGATTCAATTATTGAAAAAGTAGAATCGATGTTGGCGGATGAAGATCATCCGATTCGTCAAAAAATTGAGGAGGGTGCAAATCAACTAATGCTTCAATTGGCGGATAATAACAGTAATGCAAGTCTCCGTTTAAATGAAACCAAGAATGCCCTACTCGACAGTGAACCTGTACTGAATTTTATCAGTGGTGCGGTGGTGATTTTATGTGATGCGGTGAAGTCTGATTTAATGAAGCCTGACTCTGGTATTGCGATGAATTTACGTGTTGCAATTCAACAAGTCGGTGAAAATTTAATTCAAAATCAGTCTGTTCGTGATCTGTTAAATGATCGTATCAGTGGTATTGCAGTGAATTTGAGTGATCAATACAGCGAGAAAGTGATTAAGTTTATTAGCCAACGCATCCATGAATGGGATTCGACTGAAATGATCGCCAAGATTGAAAATGAAGTTGGTGGTGATTTACATATGATCCGTGTCAATGGTGTTGTCGTCGGTGCTTTTATTGGTCTGACTTTAGGCGTGATTCGCGCAGTGATTGATTTTGTGATTTGATGGTTTTATCACGCTTAGAGAAATAGCATTTATTAATACAGCCTAGCTTAAATACGCTAGGCTTTTTTATAGATGTTAATACACTAATTTAAAAATACTGATCACATTTTTGATAAGGTATATTTTTAATTATTGATAAATTTGAAAATTTATAAAAAGTATCACTATAATCCAATAAATTTTTAACTCAGAACTAAAATGCTAAAAGATGATTTAAAAAAATATCCAAAAGCCATATGGGTACATTTTTATAAAAACCGTATGATGTTGATGGCAATAGACGGTACTGTCAAAGCAATAGAAATTCCACAAATACCCTATCACCATCCAAGAATGATTTTGGCAGATTTTGAAAGCGCAACCGCAACTTTGAAAGCTTTAATGAAACACCATACTCAAGGTTCATCTTTTTTCAAACTGACTGCACCGATTGCGATTGTTCAAATCATGGAACTTATCCCTGATCATTTAACCAAGATTGAAATACGTGCATTTCAAGAATTGTTTTGGAATACTGGTGCGAGAAAAATAAAACTTTATGACCTTGATGGAAATCCCATTTGAAATGAAGAATGATTAATTTTTAAACTCTTAGAGCTAATGATTTTGTGATTTGATCGTTTAATTGATCTTACTTATCTTGTGAAACAATGCTTATTTTATAAGCGTGGAACATGAATATTCATGTAAAAAGTCTAGTTTATTCAAACTAGGCTTTTTTATGGATTACAAATTATTGAAATAATTAAACTAATACATTGCATTTCGCATAAGGTGTATTATGTTAATTTTAGGAAAACTTAATTCCTTAATGCGATAGAACCGAAAATTAGTTTTCGTAATAATTAAAAAATAAGGGAGATGATTACATCTCCCTTATAATTAAAGTGATTCAAAATCCGCTATGTATTTATTAAAGTTATTATTATTTATATCCAGTTTTGAGCTTTCTACTATTGGAAATATCCTCATATTAGGAACATTATTCCATTTGAATAAATTGTTTTTACCAAATGGATGTATAGCTACAATTGATAGAATTTTACTAGATTCAAGTCTCATTTCAGGCATATTGAAAACTGCAAGATTAGTATAGTATTTTCGGTATAGTTCATCTAAGACTCTATATTTTTCAAGAGTAGATGAGCTACTGTATTTTGAATCAAAAATAAAATACTTAACATCACCGTTCATATTTGTTTTTTTAAATATGAAGTCAGGGGTATAGTATCTATAATTAGAAGCTTTTTTATGATCTAAATAAACCAAATCATTATGCTGAGATTCATTACTAACTGGATTAATTGTTTTTTCATAAAATAGTTCTAATACGTTATCATCTTTTTGAAATTTAACGTATTCAGGAATAAAATTCTTAAAGAAAGTATGTTGATTTGACTTTAAAACTTTCCATCCCGCTTTATATATACTTTCAATGAAGCTATATAAACAAAACATTTCATAAATTTTTGATGTAGATCTAAGCTTTATTAAATTTTTGTTAATACCTAAGTCTGGGTCTCCTAAGTTATACCATTCAAATAACTTACTGAATATATTTCTATAGAAACTAGAGTGCTTTACAAACTGAGTGTTTTTTGGATATTTGTATCCAATAAAG
>NZ_SGSW01000110.1:0-2991 GCF_004209125.1 Acinetobacter sp. WCHAc060033
TAATGCTTGTTCAGCTTTGGTTAAACGGCGGTTGGCTTGGATTTCTGCAACGGTTGCGTGGCGAATGTCATCTTTAAAAGCAGGACCAAAAGTTCTCGACTCCAAAATCTTTACTCGGTACATATTGGGCGTGTACATATGATTGACAATTTCTAGCAACACATCTTTTGTGCCTTCGCCAATCAAAACCACAACATCACCGGGTAGAAAATCCGAATCACATTCTTTTGCGCTGGGTAATTCCCGCACCAAGCACGTATTGCACTGCTCTTCTTTAAAATCAGTACACTTGTTAGCGCATGGATGTTTTGGTATATTTAATTTCATATTCATTCCTGATATGCGTGAATATAGGAAGCCTGATTTACGAGATCAGGCTTTTTTAATGTCTGAATCCCCGTGAATCCCTTCCGATCCCTCAAGAAAGCTCACCTCTGTAGATAAGTCCCTTACTAAAGCTCCTAATCCCAAGCGCTCAAACGATTTAGCTTGTAAATTAAGTACAT
This sequence comes from Acinetobacter sp. WCHAc060033, assembly GCF_004209125.1. NCBI lineage: Bacteria > Pseudomonadati > Pseudomonadota > Gammaproteobacteria > Moraxellales > Moraxellaceae > Acinetobacter > Acinetobacter sp. WCHAc060033. The sequence goes on from NZ_SGSW01000110.1 coordinate 507, forward strand.
GCCACTCACCAACGATTTCTTTTTCAAGAAGGAAAGCAAGGTACTGAGCAAGGTCTTTACCTTTGATTTCAGCAAGAGTTTTGGCGCGTTCATGGATTTCAGGAGATAAACGCACATGCGTAGATTTTTTTTCAAGGCTCATGGTTTTTTCCTATGCCACCTGTTGGCTTTTTTTGCGAGATGGAAATAAATCTTTATATTTAAATTTTCCATCTGTCTTTTCTTGAACAAGAAGCGCTGTTTCGGATGACATCTTCGCCTTGCCGTTGATCCACGCCCAAACAGATGGCTGTTCAAGGTCAAGTGCTTGTGCAGTCATCGTCTGAGAGCCAAAATGCTCTACAACGCTCTTATATAAATTAACCAATTCAATATTCATCTATTGAACTCCTATACTTTAAAGTTAATTTATAGTTTTAACTATTATTTGTCAACAGTTTTAACTGTTTGAATATTTATAGTTGCGACTATAAAATAGGAGCGAACTCAAGGATTACCTTTATGCAAACTTTGGCTGACCGACTAAAAGAAGCTCGAATAAAAGCTGATAAAACACAAGGCGATGTCGCAGATGCGGCTGGTATAAGACAGCCTACCTATCAAGCTCTGGAAGCTGGAAAGACTAAAAAATCAGCGTACCTACCTGAGATAGCTAAATTTCTAGGTGTTGATGTTGATTGGTTGAAAAATGGAACCGTTAAGGCAACTCCAAGCAAACCAAGAGATGGACAACCAATGATGGATGTTAAATTCCGTGGAGTTGAGTTTTGGGACGGCGATACCCCATTAAATGAGGATGAATTTGAGGTTCCATACTACAAGGACATAGAGCTTACTGGTGGGTGCGGGTCATTTGAACAGCACGATGACGGTCGTAGACGAATTAAATATGGAAAAACTGCCGCTTATTCAAGTGGTGCTTCACAAACCCAATCAATCTGTATGACATTGGTTGGTGATAGTATGGAAGATCGAATCTCAGCAGGATCTATGATTGCTGTTGATCTTAGTAAAAGGGATATTCGTGAAGGGAAAATTTACGCCTTCCGCCATGGTCAATTATTGCGTGTTAAATACCTAATACCTAAGCCTGATGGTGGTTTGATTATTAGAAGTCATAACAAAGCATATGAAGACGAGCACATTAATGCTGAAGAAGTTGAAAACGATATAAATATGATTGGCTGGGTGTGGAACTGGTCGGTTTTAGAGAGATGGTAAAACTGCGAACCCAACACAATCCTAAGATCATGTTGGATAGTTGAAAAAATTCGAGACCACTAATCTCGAATTGCGGGCTAGTAATCCGCTAAAGGTGATTGCAAAGTCTAAGTTGTCAAGTGAAATGGTATCGCCCATCCATCCCAGAGGGAGAATAAGCGCAAGGCACGACTGATAACTGAAACAATGCATGAGCTGCCGCCCCTACGGTGTGCGCACACTTTCAGGGCAAGCGCTAGGCATAGCGCTATACAAGTTACACCAATTTAACTTGGTGAGCGCTCGCCAGACAATTACAAGGTTTATGCCATGTTTTCTCTGACGTTGCAGACTAAGAAAGGTCTGAAATTTAGCGTAAAAATCAATCTTTACGCTGTGATTGCAATCCTGTCTTGGTTTGCGTAAAACCGAGGGGTGGTGACGAGCCACCCCTCACCCTTATTTTTAAAATACATATAAGTTTAAAAAAAATCAAACTGCGAACCCGACGCATTTGATCGGGTGGAGAAATTGATGAGCTTGTACTTAATTAACTACGATTTAAATAAGGATAAGGATTATGAGGGGCTTTACTCTGCCATAGAGGGTATGACAGTAGAGTATTTACGTCCTTTGAAGTCATTATGGATAATCAGACATTCAGGCAGTGCATATGATATTGCTTCTGAATTATGCAAACATATTGATAAGGATGATAAATTGATGGTAAGCCAATTAACTCCTGACTCATCATGGACGCAAAACTTTAGCCAGGTGGCAACAGACTGGATTCAAAAATACTACTAAAACATCCATCCAATATTTTTCGCCCTGCCTACCACACCGCCTGATTTTCCAGAGGGCATGCACGGGGTGCTATGAATACGCACCTCACCATCAAACTTAATTTGGTCTTCAATAATTTTATCAAGATTCATTTGATTACCTATTACCTTTACATCTTCCAATAAGGTAAAAGAACAACCCATAATTTGAATTTTAGTTCCTTTTGGTATTACTGCAATATTCTCACTCATAACAAACTCCCTTAACCCACCCTGTGTGGGTTTTCTTTTGTCTATTAAAGCATAAATATAAATATTATAAAAATAACTGTATTTTATAGTTTCAACTATTGACTATATTTATAGTTTTGACTATATTCATATCACACCAACCAACAACTCCTGTTGAAAGTGAGATAAAAAATGGATATTCAAAATTTACGTCTACAAGCGCTACACATTGCAGAGGGCGACATCGAAAAAGCCCAAGCAATGGAAAG
>NZ_SGSW01000111.1:0-2922 GCF_004209125.1 Acinetobacter sp. WCHAc060033
TCATAAAATTAGATATTGGACAGCAGATGGATATAGCGATGAGCAGTGGGAAGATTTAGCAGATTGGATCAAGCAAGTTTGGATAGATGGAAATTAAGAATTTCTAAAATTAACATAATACACCTTATACGAAATTAAAAAATGGAGCCTAAAGCTCCATTTTTTAATAACTTTTTTTAAATTGCTAAGCGTAAATTCAGTGCTTTTACAACTTTAATCACAGTATCAAAACTAGGGTTAACATCACCAGAAAGTGCTTTATAAAGACTTTCTCGGCCTAAGCCTGTATCTCGTGATAATTGAGCCATTCCTTTAGCTTTTGCAATGTTACCTAAAGCCTTTGCAATGAATGCGGCATCGCCATTAGATTCTTCAATACATGCTTGTAAGTAAGCCTGCATATCATCCTCTGTTTTAAGATGCTCAGCACTGTCCCATTTGCGAAGTTTAATAGCCATTTATAGCTCCTCCTCTAAATCTTGTGCCAATTGCAGGGCAAGTTTTATATCTTTACTTTGCGTAGACTTATCTCCGCCTGCTAAAAGAATAACAACCCTTTGCCCTTGCTTGCAGTAATAAATCCTATAGCCTGGCCCAAAGAAGAAACGTAATTCAGAAACACCTTCACCGACCGGCTCAGTATCTCCAAAGTTTCCATCTTCAACCCGATCAATTCGGACTTGTATGCGTCTTTTTGCCTGCTGGTCTTTTAACTTGGTGAACCAGTCATCAAAGACTTCAGTGGTATATATTGAGTACATAAGTAGAATGTATCCTATAGGATACATTTATGCAAGAAATAAACTTGATATTTGGGGCTCGAAACGGTGAATTTCGTATAACCGCCATTATGTTAAGTTAATCAAAATTCTTAATGCACCAAAACCTAAAAATTTAAATGGAGTAAAAATGACTTTAAAGGGGTTAGATATTCAAGAAGATTGTATCAAAGCTATTTCTAATGAATCTTTAATATTTGATATTAAGAATAAAGAGTTTTTAGAGGATATAGAAAATCTTTTATTACAGTATTTTCAAAATTTTAGTAATGATTTAAATGGAATTGAGTTTGATAATTTTTCTGTGGAGTTTTGGTTCGATGCAGGACAATTGATTATTTATCCTGAAAAAGATTTATTAGATCGTAAACCCTTTGAATCTGAATATGATTTAGATAGATTAGACCCTTATTTTTATCTAGTTTGTGAAGAATATAGGATATATTTTGATGACTTAATATCTCGAAAAGTAAGCGATCAAGTATCTGAAAAAGAAGCTATTTCTAAAACTAATGACGTAATTGATTGTGTAAGCAAAGCTATAAAAAATATAAATGATGAAAACAATCTTTTAAAGATGTTAGGCAGGCCTAAATTAGAAATAAGATATTTCGGTGTAACGAAAGAAGAACTTTTAGCAAAAGAAATTCTCGTGAAATGAAGTAGATATTTTTGTCGTATTAAGGAAAACTAAAATTAACATAATGGGCGTTATGCGAAGTCAAAAATGGGAGCTTAAGCTCCCATTTTTATTGATGATTTTTTAATTCTTTCAGCATAGCATCCCGTAAAATTTCATTCATTCGTGTTTGATAACCTTTGCCTTGTGCTTTGAACCAAGCAAGTACATCAGCATCTAACCGAATTGAAGTTTGTTGCTTCACTGGGCGGTAAAATTGATTTTGGCGTACAGCACTGCTCCAATCGGTAATTTCAGGAATATCTGATAGATCTAGCTGATCATCAGGAACCGTGCCTTTAGCAAGCAAGCGTTGAATTTCAGCATCTTGCTTCTCACCAAATTTCTCATTCAGCTCTTTGCGTGAGTATCTAACCATGCTCATATTTGTTTCGCTCCGCTTTAGTCACTTGCCTTGCACTAATGATTCGTATGATTTCACAGTCATCTTCATCAAAAATGGTGTGAGCCACCAATAACATTAGTACGCCTTTAACTCGTCCAATGGTTTGCCAACGTTCTTCACCATCGGTATGTCTGTCTTGGATTGAGATCCGTAATGGATCTTCAAAAACAAGGCTTGCAGTTTCGAAAGAGATATCATGCTTTTTCTGATTCTTTCGATTCTTAGCCTCATCCCATTCAAAATACTGTTCCATAAAAAACATTCAAATTTGTATATACAATAATGTATCACAAAATTGTATAACTCAAGTTGAGAAGCGTAATTTTTAGTCAAATTTATTGGCAAGAACTATCAAAACTGCTCATAAAAAAGCCGACTTGTTTCCAAGTCGGCTTTTGAACATCATCGAGCAAATAATTTATATCATAAGTTTTTGATTTTTATATTTTTCAATTTGTGCTTTTCGTATAACGCCCATTATGTTAAATAGCATGCAATATTGGATACCATACTGAAATAAGTAAAACAGTACCTAATACTCGATTAAAGAGCACCATATGATGAGCTGTAGAAAGTATTTTTTTTGTGATTTTTCCTAAATAAGCCCAAATAAATAAACAAGGTAGAGAAATCAGCATAAAGATGAATGAAAATAGAATGAGTGACTGATAGTAGTTAGCTAGTTGTGCTGTATAAACAGTAATAACAGCAATAGCCATCAACCAGCTTTTAGGGTTGATAAACTGTAAAAAGAAGCCTGTAAAAAAACCATTTTTCTTATTTTGATTTTGGATTTTAGATTCTAGATCAGGTCTATAATTAAAAATTTTCCATCCAATATAGCTTAACCAAATGCCGCCAGTGAAACTTAATATTAATTGAATCTTGGGGTATTCATTGAGTGTTGTACCAATTCCAAGTCCTGTAATTAAGACTAATGATGCAGCACCAATACTTCCACCGAAGATTAAGCCTAATGTTTTTTTAATACTAAATTGATGACTTGTACTAAGAATAAGGAAATTGGTTGGTCCAGGAGTAATTGATGCAACAAAAGA
>NZ_SGSW01000112.1:0-2675 GCF_004209125.1 Acinetobacter sp. WCHAc060033
GGCAAGACTTGATCCAAAGCGGGTTCCGCGGATACGACAGAAGTCATCATCACACAACAGCCCAAGCCCAGTAAACGTAAGGCTTTACCCAGCAAACGGGGTTGAGTCGCTATCTCTGGTTTCATTCGTTCACTTCTCCTTGACCAGCATAACCCGATGTTATGGTTGGTAATACCCAATAGAAACAGTCACTTGATTTAAATTTCTTTTGGATATGGGCTAAAACTAAAGGTACAGTTGCGAGGGGTAAAATCAACAGAATCAAATTACGCTCAGTTGCACCCCGAATTTTTTCTTGAATGTTGCGATAATGTTGGCGGCTGCCGAAACCTTGTGCCGGGATACAGGTACATCCTGTCACAATCTCGGGAATAAGCCATAAATGGCTCATTAATTCTTCCGCAATATCACTGGAGATGTTGATAGAGAGTTGGCACATTTCAGACATGAGTATCTCGCACTAAACCAAATTGTTTGAACAAGTTAGGAAGTAAAATCAGCGTCAGTAAGGTGCAGGAAATTAATCCCCCAATCACCACGATCGCCAATGGACGCTGAATTTCAGCACCTGGCCCAGTGGTAAAGAGCAAGGGAATTAAACCCAAAGCCGCGATACTTGCAGTCATCATTACTGGACGTAAACGTCGCATCGCCCCCTCACGAACCACCTCTTCAATTGCAACGCCGCGTGAAATGAGCTGGTTAAAATAACCGATCATCACCAAACCATTCAGTACGGCAATCCCCATTAATGCAATAAACCCAACAGAAGCAGGTACCGATAAATATTCACCGGTAATGGCTAAGGCTACGACTCCCCCAATTAAAGCAAAGGGAATATTCACAAAAACCAGTACTGCCTGACGAACAGACCCTAAAGTTGTAAAGAGCAGGAAGAAAATCATGGTCAACGCTGCAGGGACAACCAGCATCAGACGCGCTGCTGCACGTTGTTGATTTTCAAACTGTCCACCCCATTTCAATGAATAGCCGGCCGGTAATTTAACTTTCTGGGCAACCTGCTGTTTTGCTTCCTCGACAAAACCAACCAGATCCCGGTCACGCACATTGGCACGGACAACGGACATTCTTGAAGCATTTTCCCTGTCAATTTTGACGACGCCTTCAGTCTTGACCATTTCTGCTAAAGAGGACAACGGTACAGCCGCTGAGTTTGCAACAGGTAAATTCATGTTCGCGAGGGCAAAACTGGATTGTCCCAGACGTGGATCACCTTTCATCATCAATGGAACTGGTCGCCCCTGTTCAATAATCGAACTAATCTGCTGCCCTTCAATGAGCATTTTGAGTTGTGCCTGTATGCTCTGACTATCTAACTGATTGCGGACAGCCATATCACGACGAATACGTAATTCCTGATATTGCACCCCAGAATTTTCCAAAGTCATGACATCTTCACTGCCTTTGATCCCTTGTAGAACGGTAGAGATTTGCTTAGACAGCTGATTCAGCTGATCTAAATCGGTACCAAAAATTTTGACGGCCAAATCTCCACGTACACCCGATAACATTTCTGAAGTCCGCATTTCAATCGGCTGACTAAAGGTGAGATTGACCCCAGGAACATCGGCCAATACATGGCGAATTTTGGCTAAAATCTGCTCCTTACTTTGTCCCTGCCACTGATCTTGCGGTTTCAAAATGACAAAGCTATCGGTTTCATTTAAGCCCATAGGGTCAAGGCCCAGTTCATCCGAACCGGTTCTTGCCACAATGCGGGCCACTTCTGGAACTTGTTTTAGAATTCTTCTTTGAATGTCCAGATCAAGTGCAATCGAATTTTGCAGGCTGATCGATGGCATTTTTTCCAGCTGCAATATGGTGTCACCTTCATCCATGGTTGGCATAAAGGACTTACCAATGAGTGGAAAAATGAGTGCAGCAACCACCAAAGCACCTCCGGCCAAAGCATAAACACGTTTCGGATGGACCAAACTTGCATTTAACACCTTGCTATATGCCTGTTCCAGCTTAGCAACAATATACGGCGTGTGATGTGCTTGAGATTTTAAAAAATAGGAACACAGCACCGGAATAATCGTTAATGAAAAAATCAGTGAGCTCGACAATGCAAAGACAATGGTCAGTGCCACTGGAGAGAAAAGCTTCCCTTCCAGACCTTGCAACGTCATTAACGGAATGAAGACCAGCATAATAATGATCATTCCTGCAGTCACCGGCACCGCCACCTCACAAACTGCGCGATAAATGACATTCAGCGGGGGTAAAAACGAACGGTGTTTGGACTCGTGTGCATCTGCCAGTTGCATTTCGATATTTTCAACCACCACAACCGCCGCATCGACCAGCAAACCAATGGCAATGGTTAAACCACCCAATGACATCAGGTTGGCACTTAATCCAAACTGACGCATCATTAAGAAAGTACTCAACGCAGATAAAGGTAAAATCGCGGCAACCACCAAAGCGGCTCTTAAATTGCCTAAAAACAACAGCAATAAAATCAGGACCAATACAATCGCCTCGACCAAGGTTTTACTCACGGTATGAATGGCACGATTCACCAGTTCACCACGGTCATAAAAAGGCTTGATCGTAACGCCCGGGGGTAAGTTTTTCTCAATGTCATGCAAATGTTCACGCACACTTTGCACAACCTGACGTGCATTGGCGCCTTTTAAGGTGAGGACAAT
>NZ_SGSW01000113.1:0-2633 GCF_004209125.1 Acinetobacter sp. WCHAc060033
GAACATCATCGACTCAAATCTCTATTTGCAACAGTGCCTTTTTAAGATTATAGTAGTACCATGTATAGGCTAGAAATGAGGTATGTTGAAATTACAAAAGATCTTCAAGTTGGGAGATGATCTGCAGCCAACTTGGGCTACGACTACTTTACTAGATAAATTTTATCTATTCTTTTTTCATCGGTTCAGTTTTATATAAATATTTAAAATTCAGGAAAAAAATATGAACAATAATTATCCTAAACCTATGATAATAATGCACTGGATTACCTTTGTTTTAGTTGTAATTGTATATTTGACGAGTGGAGATCCAACAAGAACAGGTTTGCAGGGCCAGATTCATGTTATAGGTGGAATTTCAATATTTATTCTATTTTTCGTGCGGTTGAGTGTTGTTTTTCTCTATAAAAGAAGTATTCCTCAAAATGAGATCATTAATCCGTATCAAATAAAATTATTTAAAATTGTCAGATTTACGCTTTACGTAAGTTTATGTGTCGTTCCAATAGCGGGCTGGCTTGCATTATCGAGTTTCACTGATAACTTCCAAGTATTCTCTTTAAATTTGCCACTTTTGAGCAGTGTTAGAGAGGTTAAATATATTGGTCAGATGCATCAATTTTTAGGTAACTTCTTTATTACAGTCGTAGGTTTACATGCTTGTGCTGCATTAATCCACCATTTTATTTTCAAAGATAATGTATTAAAAAGTATGCTTTTTAAAAAAATGAAATGATTTAGATCTATAACTATAGAAAATAGGCATATTGTTCACCTAGAACAACATGCTTTATTGATATAAAGCATGTCAGATAGGTCAGGTATTTCTATAGACTTATTATCTATACTCCTCATGGAGTGGGAATATTTGGATTATACAAAAAAGGATCTTATGCCACCGCAACATTAAATAATGATCCAATCCAAGCACTGAATAACATGGCAATAATACCCCAAATCATTACCCGAATCGAACCTCTCCAAATACTGGCGCCGCCCGCATAACTGGCCAAGGCACCCATAATTCCGAGACTTAATACCCCAATCAGCATGACGCCTTTCTCTAAGTATCGCTCAGGCAGAAGCATAATTGAAATTAAAGGAAATAATGAGCCTACAGTAAATGCAATGGCTGAAGAGAAGGCAGCACGAAACGGCTGGGCAGAAGTATGATCTGAAATACCAATTTCATCACGCGCATGTGCATCTAAAGCATTGTGTGCAGTCAGTTGTTGCGCGACTTCTTGCGCTAAAGCGGGTTGTAATCCACGCTGTATGTAAATATTTTTTAGCTCATTTAATTCATGTTCAGGATGGCGTTGCAGTTCACGTTCTTCCATCTGCAGATCATTCTTTTCAATGTCTTGTTGCGATTTAACGGAGATGTATTCACCTGCAGCCATCGATGCAGCTCCAGATATTAATCCGGCGATACAGGTCACCAGTACAGTATGGGTAGATGCTCCACTGGCTGCGATTCCCACCACGAGACTTGTGACTGAAATAATCCCGTCATTTGCCCCCAGCACAGCTGCACGCAACCATCCCGCACGTTCGATGTAATGTTTTTCAATATGATAAGAATGGCGCACAAGGTATATCCTTTTTGTTATCAGGATGATTATAATAAATTTATTTCATCTGTAGAGATTATTATTGGCTAATTTCAAAAACCGTGATTAAAAGGCAAAAAAATTTTAAAACGGATTCTAGTAGCCACTGGCTATTCATTTTTAGGATCTAAAACAGCGTCTAAAAATAGGCAGCTTTTCGTCAAATCGTATTAATTGATCTTATTCTAATTCCTATGAGCTTTTTTATTGCTGTTTCTTCTATAGAACGGGCACTGATGGTGGCTGTCTGTTTACTGGCTGTAATTGTGGAATTATTCAATTCTGCGATTGAAGCTGTTTTAGATCGTATTTCGCTTGAAAAACATGCATTCCAAAAAGGCAAAAGATATGAGAAGTGCGGCACAATTTTCAGCACTTCTCATTATTTTTATTATTTGGTCAATTATTTTACTTGTCCACTAAAAGATCTTAAAAGTTGATTTTACTTAAGCCAACAATGGAAATTGATAGACTTCTGCATAGATTAGCGCAGCAAGCAGAACCAAAATAATGCTTAGGCTTACTGTATAAGTCTGCATAGCTGACCCAGGTATTTGCCAAATAATTTTTCCTCTGGCACTTAACCATTCTGTCAGACTAATACTGACAATTAACCATAATGTTCCTACCAAAAAACCACCCAGCACATCACTTAAGTAATGCTCATTTAAGACAATTCTACTTAGGCCTAAAAGTACAGCAAAAAGAAACATCGTAAAAAATATACGGACTTGTCTGATAAAATTTGGGCTAAAACGAATAGCCAGGTAAGCAAGAAATCCATATAAGGCAATAGCAATGGTGGCATGTCCACTAGGGAATGAGTAGGATTGCTCCAGCAGTAAAGCATCTGCTGGTCGCACGCGATGAAATAAGAGTTTACTCAGGAAGGTAAATATAGAACTTCCTATAGTGGAGACCAGCAACCCTATTAATATATAGGGTTGGCGAATGATCCAGCAGATCACACCGACTAAAATCACAATCAAACAAGAAATTGCTGTAGAACCAAAACTGGTG
>NZ_SGSW01000114.1:0-2602 GCF_004209125.1 Acinetobacter sp. WCHAc060033
TGTTTATTAATTAATCAATTGCAGGAGATATTAAGACTTTTTTGTAATTTTAAGTAAAGTTAGTTTTCTGGAATGTTTCATTTTCTCACTCTAAGGTAATCACGAGGACCAAAAATCGATTGAGATTAAAGGTCTTTCCACAGATGGATAAAAAGTAGGATGTTAAATTGACCAACACCTCTAATAAACACAACTCCTCCTTTAATTATACAAGTAGATTAAGACGTGCACGCCATCGCTTTAGTCTGCTGGCAGATAAGGCAGAAGATGATGAAATCGAGCGTCGTATTCGTGATGGGATTGAGCTATCAGGAGCCATTCCCTGGATTTTAATATTCGCTATTTTTATTGCATCAGTCGGATTAAATATCAATTCAACAGCCGTGGTTATTGGCGCAATGCTAATTTCTCCACTTATGGGACCGATCATGGGGGTGGGGCTGGGTGTAGCAGTTTATGACTTTAAACTGGTAAAACGGGCACTCTTCAACCTAGGTATTGCAACACTGATCAGCTTGGTCGTATCCACTCTATATTTCTCGATATCACCCCTCGATAATGCACAATCTGAACTTTTATCACGAACTAGCCCAACCATTTGGGATGTGCTCATCGCATTATTTGGTGGATTGGCAGGAATCATTGGGATCACTCGAGAAGAAAAATCAAATGTTATTCCAGGGGTGGCGATTGCTACAGCATTGATGCCACCTGTCTGTACTGCTGGATTTGGTATTGCAACTGGACAGTGGAGCTTTGTTGGTGGTGCACTGTATTTATATACCATCAATTGTGTGTTCATCAGTTTGGCAACTATTATCGGTATCCGGATTTTAAGGTTAAAGCCACATAGTTTTGCTGACGAAAAAGTAGAAAGATGTGTAAAAATATCTTTGCTGATGATCGCAATGGTGACCGCAATTCCAAGTGCCTATCTGGCGACTAAATTAGTTAATGAAGAAGTTTTTAAATCAACTGCCAACAAATTCATTACACAAGAATTTACCTTTAAAGAAACACAAGTCGCCAGTTCAAAAATTGATAGCAAGACACGGACCATTGAGTTGGCTTTAGTCGGTTTGCCCTTAAGTCAGGCGACGTTGCAGAATATTGAAGGGAGACTTGCTGTTGCAAATCTCGAAGGAACTAAAATTATTGTGCATCAAACCAATGATGATAAGGTTGATGTGACTGCCTTAAAATCTGGGGTATTGAGTGATTTGTATCTGAATGGACAAGAAGCCCTGCGCCAAAAGGATGAACAGGTAAAACAATTACAGCAAGAATTAAGGGTGAAAAATGCTTTATTTGCCAATGCAAATGATGTTTTTGCAGAGCTACGTGCACAGCATCCCACTGTAAGCTCTATTTTTCTAGGACAAGGCATTGATTTACCGACTGATCCCAATCAAAAGCAAATACTGCAACTTAGTGTGAGAACATCTGAACCACTATCGAGTGAAGATCAAATTCGCATTGAAAATTGGTTCAAGGTTAGAATGAAGACGGATGCTGTACTATTAAATTTTTTGGTAAATCAAGATATTGTTAATCAAAAAGATAGCAGTTCAAACTAATACTTGTTAATTTGAACTGCTATGTAGATTGTTTAATTACGGACTACATTTAAAAAATACAAGTGGCGTTCGTATTGATCAATAATGTCCTGGAGTAAATCTTCTTGTGTCCATTCCATGACATTGTAGTTTTTCCCCCCTTCTTTTAGAAAAACTTCCGCTTTGTAATATTTCAGAGAGAGGCTACTTTCGTCATCGAGCATAAAACTCGGAGCTCGTGTTTCAGTAGCCACGACTTGATAGATGAAGTTGATTTCATTTTGATGATCTACTTTCAGTAATAGCCCCCCATCAACCTCACGGATTGAAACATCCAGATTCCGGCGCTGAAATTCATGTTTTATGTTCTGAAAAGCCTGATGAACATTCTGATGAATATAGGCTGTTACTTCGGCTTTAGAATGTGGGTAATGCATAATTAAACCTAGACGCTGTTGCCAGCTTCTTGGGTTTTGTATAGCTCGTGGTGTGATCCTAGCACTTTGTAGGGCCTGTACTTTTAAGACATCTAAACGTAGTGCCTTGATTAACCCCCAGCACAATAACAGCATAATGAAAGTAAAAGGCAAGGCACTCATGATCACTGCAGATTGCAAGGCACTTAAACCACCAACGATCAGCAAGATAATAGAAAGAACAGCAATCACAGCTGTCCAGAACAAACGTTGCCAAACAGGGGAGTGCTCCGTTTTAGCCGTAAGGTAATCTGTGATCAAGGCTCCTGAATCAGCCGAAGTAACAAAAAACAGGAAGATCAGGAGGGTAGCAACCAGACTGGATACACTAGAGAGAGGTAAAGTCTTTAAAAATTCGAATAAGGCAACAGAAGAATCTTTTTCTACAGCCAATACTAGACTGGAATGATTTTGAACCGTACCGGGTTTGTCGGAGACTTTTTTATTTAAGTTAGGCCACCTGACCTAACGGGTTAATCTTATCATTGAACCGTACTGGGTTTATCGGAGAGAAGTTTTTAATATCTAAATTTATGTAACTATAGAGTATACCCTAAAGTTACAATCTGA
>NZ_SGSW01000115.1:0-2573 GCF_004209125.1 Acinetobacter sp. WCHAc060033
TGTTGAACTATGTCCGGGAAGGGGACAGGGTGATTGTACATTCCATGGATCGTTTTGCTCGAAGCTTAAAAGATTTAGTCACTGAAGTAGATAAACTGGTCAAACGAGGAATTGCCATCCAGTTCGTAAAAGAAAATATTACTTTCACTGCTCAATCTACCCCGATGGATAATTTGATGCTGCAATTGATGGGCGCTTTTGCACAGTTCGAACGTGAGATCATTTTAGAGCGTCAAAAAGAAGGAATAAAACTGGCCTCTGCTCAAGGAAAGTACAAAGGGCGTGTACATAAATTGAAACCTGAACAGGCTGAAGCTTTAAGACAAGAATGGAAGGAAGGAAAGTACCCTTCAAAAATGGCATTAGGCCAGGCATTTGGAATTAGTCGCCAGGCGGTATACCGCTATTTAAAAGCAAGTGAGTAACTCAATTAAAATGGAAAATATTCGAAATTTTCTTGAAGATAATCAAGTCAAAATCTACTTCTGTACCATCTTTATCGGAGTTATTTTTGGATTAACCATCAGTGGAGCGACGATTTTAGAAAGTTTGATTAACCCTGCACTGGCATTAATGTTATTTGCTACTTTTTTACAAGTACCTATTGCAGAAATTGGCAAGGCATTAAAAAATTTACGTTTTATTTCTGCATTACTTATTACTAACTTTATTGCCTTACCTTTAATTACGGCAGGTCTAATACAATTTTTACCTGAAAACCCACTTATTCGTTTAGCTGTACTTTTTGTTCTACTAGCACCGTGTATTGATTATGTGATTACTTTCACCCATGTTGGGAAAGGTAATGCAAGATTATTACTTGCGATGACACCTGTATTATTGCTTATCCAAATGATCTTATTACCAATTTATCTTGGTGTACTCCTCGGAGAAGAGGTAGCTCAGCTTGTTGAAATTGGTCCTTTTGTCCATGCGTTTGTATGGTTCATTGTTGCACCCTTAGCAATGGCAGCTATAGTTCAGTTCATTGGGAATAGAAATGAACAAGCAGAAAAAGTGGCTGAAAGCCTAAACTTATTTCCTGTACCTGCCACAGCCCTAGTTTTGTTTATCGTCCTAGCATCAGTTATGCCTCAAATTGGGCTTGCAAAAAGTGCAGCTCTTCAAGCTTTACCAATTTATATTTCTTTTGCCATTATTGCTCCATTCGTGGGTTGGATAATTGCTCGTATTTTTCGATTAGAATCTGGCTCTGCTAGTGCTGTGTCCTTTTCAGCATCATATAGAAATTCATTTGTTATTCTTCCATTAGCTTTTGCAATTCCGGGAAGTATGCCCATAATTCCTGCTGTAATCTTGACTCAGACTATCGTTGAACTATGCTTTTTACCAATCTATATTCGTCTGATACCTCGACTATTCAAAACCTAGAGATTTAGAGATTTAAACATTTAAGTAGTTGTTATAGTTAGATAAAAGTATTCAGAAGCCCACGCTTACATCGAGTAATTTAATAAAGGGGGGGGAGCTAGCTCCCCCCCTCTTTTATTCATTTGCTAATTAAAACTTACTCGCAACTTGATATGTGATGAATGAAAAGATGTAGGCTAATGCAAACAAATAAGTTGCCATAATGATGGGCTGTTTCCAGCTGCCAGTTTCTCGTCTAATTGTTGCTAACGTAGCAAGACAATGGGGAGCAAAAATAAACCATACCAATAATGATAAACCTGTGGCTAACCCCCATCCATCCGGGCCTGAAATTTGACTTAACAGACTTTGAGTTACTGTATCTTCATCACCTGACATCGCATAAATCACCCCAAGAGCAGCAATTACAACTTCCCTTGCTGCCATAGCAGGAATGAGTGCAATACATATTTCCCATGTAAACCCAATAGGCGCAAATATAGGATGAATTAAATGCCCTAACTGACCAGCTAAACTATAGTTAATGGCCGGCATGGTTGCATTATCTGGTGGTTGAGGGAACGTGACTAGCACCCATAACAAGATAGACAGCGCAACGATAATGCCACCAACTCGTTTTAAGAAAATAGTTGCCCTATCATATAAGCCTAATGCAATATTTCTAATATCTGGAATTCGGTATGTGGGAAGTTCAAAAATAAAAATACTTTCAGTTTTATCTTTTCGAACCAATTTCAGAAACACTGAAACTAATAACGCTGAGACTATTCCCGACATATAAAGACCAAAAAGGACTAATCCTTGCAGACTTAACCAGCCGTAGATTAATTGGTTCGGAATAAATGCCGCGATCAATAAAGCATATACTGGCAATCTTGCTGAACAGGTCATCAAGGGTGCAATCATAATTGTTGCTAATCGGTCCCGTTCAGAGCTGATACTTCTGGTTGCCATAATTCCGGGAATCGCACAAGCAAAACTGGATAGCAGAGGAATAAATGAACGGCCGCTAAGCCCGGCTTTAGACATTAATTTATCTAAAAGAAATGCTGCTCGGGGTAAATAGCCTGACTCTTCAAGCATTAAAATGAAGAAGAATAAAATCAAAATCTGAGGCATATATGCAAGCACGCTACCTGTGCCAGCAATTACCCCATCCACAACCAAGCTTTTTAATAGAG